>NZ_JBLUNZ020000047.1:0-65563 GCF_048061935.2 Leucobacter sp. BZR 635
AGTGCACACTATTGAGTTCTCAAGAACCAGACACCCACCGTACCGGCCTCAACCAAGAGACCCTCCGAAGAGCAACTTTTCTATCTTAGCCACCCTCACGCCGAAGCGCAAATCCGTGTCGCGGCCCGTAAGCCACCCACCGGAACACGAGCCACTCGAAACGAGCGATACACCGTGTGGTGAAGTCAGGATCTCATTTTCCCTACCCGCTTTACGAACCGATTCGGTTCAAGCTGGGGGTGTTGTGTGAGAGACCCTCTCGCGGCTGCCCCGTTTCCGTGGCGGCCAACAAAGGAATACATTACGCGGATTCCGCCCACCCCACAAATCCGCGCACCCCGGACAACGCCGATCCCAACGGTGGAGCCGATCCACCCCCACCGCCGGGCGTGGCGAACCGGCCCATTGCGCATGCGTTCTCACGCAGTTTTGCCCGAAAGTGGCCCCTGTTCGCGCCAGATGGCCCGCAGCTCTGGCGTGTCGCACTCCTCTAAGAACAATGACGGGGTCCCGCTCTCATCTGAGAACGGGACCCCGTCGTAGTTCTGGCTTGCTCGGCGCCTCGCGCTAGCGCTGCTCGGTCTTCTTACGACGCATAACCAGCCCGGCTGCACCCAGCACCATCGCGGCCGCTCCGAGAGCGGCGAGGTTGAAGCTGCCTGCCTGGCCCGACTTAGCCAGCTCACCCTTTACTGTGGGATCCGGCTTCACCTCGGGCTTCGGGTCTGGCCGGACGATCTCGTCAGCTGCTTCTGTCACGATCACTCCGGTCGCCGCTGTCCGGCTCCCCAACGTCGTGTTCTCCCCTGGAGCTGACAACACCAGTGCAAGCTGCTTCTCTGAGGCCACCGCGCCTTCCGCAGCAGGCTTCGTCTTCACCGTGACCGTTTTCGGGGCAGTCTCTTGGTCCGCCCAGACCAGCTGCACGGCGAGCGCCTCGTAGTCAGCGCCGGCCAGCGCGGTGTCGTCCTGAGTCCGCACCTCTACCGACGTCTCACCGGTCCACGGATCGACGGCCGCGTTCTCCCGCGTCACAGTGAAGGTCAAGTCGCTACCAGCCTTGACTGTCTGATCTGCCCCGATAGCTACAACGCTGTCCACCAGAACGGGAGCGGCGGTCGCCGCATAAACATGCACGACCGAGATCGGATCAGCAGAGAACGCCCCGGCTACTTCTCCCTCGGTGCGCACGTACTCGTAGCCCACGAGCTCCTTCGCCGCTGGCGCGGCGTATGGAGTGCCTACCTCGCCCGTCACGAATTCCGAGTCAGCTACCTCATTGCCCTCTTCGTCGAGGTGCCAGACACTGACCAGCCCGAGCTCTTCTTCGGTTGGACCGTCCTGCGCGGTCTGCACGATAACGCCTGAGAACGGCGTGCGCGCCTCTGCGCTCGGCAGCGACCACCCAAGGTAGAACGTACCCGGGCTCGTCATCTGCCACTGGCCTGAGGTCTCGTTCATTTCGAGGCCTTCACCCCGCAGGTGTCGGGGCTGCACGTCCCTCGTAGTTGGGCCGTTATCGTCCCACCACGCTGCGGAGATGGGCAAACTGTTCCAGGTGTTGAGCGCAGTTGGATCCATTCGCACGATTTGCGCGACGAACTGAGACGTCTCAAGTGTGCGAATTGAGTTCACCGGCGACGTATCTGTTACCCGGTTGACGTTGAGCGAAACTCGCGCGAGGCGCGGGAACGCCCCTGGCTCATTGAACACTGCAACGTCGGTCACATGGTTGCGGTCAGCGTCGATCGAGATGAGTCGGGGCAGCGACTGGAGCCCGTCAAGCGTGGTCAGCCGGTTACGTTCGACGCTGAGGGTCTTCAGCGAGACCAGTGTGTCGACAGCAGGCAACGCTGTGAGCCCGTTGCCTCGCAGCGTCAGCGACTCGAGCTGCGTCATTTCACCGATGAACGCAAGATCCTCGGCACCGATGCCCGCTGACTCACTGAGCTCGAAGACGGTCATCGACTGCAGTTGCGCGAGACCCGAGAAGTCCTGCTTTCCGAACCCTTTCAACGAGGCACCAGTCAGTCCCGTGAGCTGCTCAAGGGGTTTCACCTGAGCGCTGGGCGCCACTGTCAAGCCGACGTAACCCAGTCCCGTGAGCTGCTCAATGCCCTCGAGCGTTGCGACGCCCTCGCCAGCGTCTCCGCAGGTCAGCCTCTTGAGCTGATCGGCTTCAGCAACTGTCAGGCCCTCGCTGACGAGCGCGGCTTGGATGCACGACTCGAGCTGAGGGTCAACAGCGATCGAGTCATCTGCGGCGGCGAGGGTTGCCCCTGAGAAGACGAGTGCTGCTGCTGCGGTTGCGGCAAGCACTGGTGTGAGCGAGCTCACACCGTTGAAACGAACTCGAGGCCACAACTTTTGCACTTGTTCTCCTTCGTCGGATCCCCTCCCCCGGAGGCTAGGAATATCCTACGCAAAGCCAAAGCCCTGTCCAAGTGCTCAGCAGCAACAGGCTACGAGGAGTCGCGCACGATGAGGCGTGCTCCGATGAGCGGAACCGCCTGCCGTGCGGGAGCCAATGCAGCGCCACCGTCGGCAGGATCCTCCCGCTGCGCCTGCAGCGCCCGCACCGCCCCTCGTCCGAGCGCTTCGCCAGGGAGTTCGACCGTGGTGAGGGCGGGCGAGACAATCGCCGAGGCGGGGAGGTTGTCGAAGCCGGTGACTGCGAGGGTGTCGGGCACACTGATCCCGAGCTCGCGCGCCGCACCGAGCACGCCGTACGCGTGCGAGTCAGTGGCGCACACGAGCGCCGTCACTCCGGCGTCTCGCCACCGCGGCCAGTGCTCCACGAACACCTCCGCTGCCCCCTCGGGCGCGATGAGGCTCGCCGCCTCCGGCATCGCGACGTATTCCATGCCTCGCTCGGCCGCCCCGTGCTCAATAAGCTCGCGTCGCAGCTCGAACGTCTCTGTCCGGGTGAGGCTGTCGAGGTACCCGATGCGCTTGTGCCCTTTGCTTGCAAGGTGGTCAAGGAGCGATCCGATTCCGCTTCGCAGGTCGAAGTTCACCGTGGGGGCCTGCGTCTCTCGCCCGGGCGCATCGAGCAGCACGAGCGGGGCCCCAGCGGGCAGGTCACGCAGAAACTCGTCGTCGGGCGCTTCGACCAAGAGCCCTGCTGGCCGCAGCGCGACGAGACGATGCACGTCGGCGGCGCTCGGATTGCGGCCTTCTCCCGTCACTGAGAGCAACAGCTGGTAGTCGCTACCCAGCTCGGCCTTGATTCCCGAGATCACTCGCCCGTAGAACGGGTTCGAGAGGTCGGGCGCTACCAGAATGACAATGTTCGAGGTGCCCCTGGCGAGCGACGAGGCGGTGTGATCGACCACATACCCGAGCTCCCGCACAGCCGCGAGCACCCGGTCAATGTTCGATTGCGAGACGCGACCTGCGGTTTTTCCGTTCACGACGAGTGAAACTGTGGCCGTCGACGTTCCTGCCAGCTCGGCTACTTCCGCCGCCGTCACGCGGGCCGGCCGTGGCGAGATAGCTTCGGGGCGAGACATTCCCTCATTCTAGCTCCGAGCACTCAGCTCCCCACGTTGCGGCGTTAAGCGCTTTGCGTGTTATCGTAAAGCGCTTGACGTACCCAACACGCCCGCCCGCGCCCGCGCGAGCACCGGCCCCAAGGATGTGGAATTGACTAAGAAGATCATTCTCGACTGCGACCCCGGACACGACGACGCAGTAGCCCTGTTGCTCGCGCACGGCAACCCAGATATCGAACTCCTCGCGGTGACCACCGTTGTCGGCAACCAGACGCTGCCGAAGGTGACGCATAACGCACTCTCTGTCGCCCGCGTCGCAGGCATCACCGGAGTCCCGTTCGCCGCCGGTGCAGCGCGCCCGCTCGTGCGCAACATCGAGGTCGCTCCCGACATTCACGGAGAGTCCGGCCTCGACGGCCCCGTGCTCCCAGAGCCCGAGCTCGAGCTCGATCCACGTCACGCGATTGACCTCATCATCGACACGGTCATGGCCCACGAGCCCGGCACCGTGACCCTCGTTCCGACCGGTGGCCTCACCAACATCGCGATGGCCGCGCGCAAGGAGCCCCGCATTGTTGAACGCGTCAAGGAGGTCGTGCTCATGGGCGGCGGCTACCACGTGGGCAACTGGTCGCCCGTCGCAGAGTTCAACATCAAGATCGATCCCGAGGCCGCGCACATCGTGTTCAACGAGTCGTGGCCCGTCGTGATGGTCGGCCTCGATCTCACCCACCAGGCACTCGCGACCGACGAGGTCGCCGCCCAGATCGCCGCGGTCGGCACCAAGCCCGCGAAGTTCGTCGGCGAGCTGCTCGACTTCTTCGCGCTCGCGTACAAGGATGCCCAGGGCTTCGACGCGCCCCCCGTGCACGATCCCTGCGCGGTTGCCTACGTCATCGACCCGAGCATCGTGAAGACCGTGAAGGTGCCGATCGATATCGAGCTCACCGGCACGCTCACCCTCGGCATGACCGTCGCAGACTTCCGCGCAGAGGCACCGGAGGACTGCACCACCTGGGCCGCCACCGAGCTGGATGCCCCCCGCTTCTGGAACCTCGTCACCGAGGCCCTCGAAAACATCGGCGAGGTCGACTTCTAATATGAACGCCCTCGCCCAGAAGCCGGCCGTGCGCGTCGGCTCACTCATGGTCGCGCTGCTCGCAGCGTGTATCGCCTTCCAGCTCAACGCCTCGATGCTGAGCCCCGCGCTCGTCACCATGGCGAAAGAACTCAACACCGACGACGCGACCATCGGTCTCTCGCAGACGATGTTCTTCACGGCTGCCGCGCTCTTCTCGCTGTTCCTCCCCCGCCTGTCAGACATCATCGGGCGCAAGCGCGTGCTCGTCGGGATGCTCGCGATCATGGCCGTCGGCACGGTCATCGCGGCGCTCGCGACCAACGTTGAAATGCTCTTTGTCGGCCGCATCATTCAGGGCGTCACCGGGCCCGTGGTTCCCGTCACCCTCCTCATGCTCCGCAATGAGATCCAGGATCCCAAGCGCTACGGCACCATGATGGGCGTCATCACCGCGGTCAACGGCGGCATCGCCGGTGTTGACGCGCTCGCCGGCGGCTGGCTCGTCGCCAACCACGGCTTCCGGTCGGTGTTCTGGACCATGGCCGTCGTCGCCGTGATCGCAATCGCGTGCGTGCTCGTCTGGGCACCTGAGAGCCGCCCGTCGAAGGACACCAAGATGGACTGGCTGGGCGTCGTACCCCTCGTCGTCTCGATTGGTTCGTTCCTCACGTTCCTGAACTTCCTCGGCGCGGTGAACGACAGCAACTGGTTCATCATCTGGGCGTTGCCCGTGCTCGGCCTCGCCTCGTTCTGGGCATTCTGGGCGCTCGAGTCAAAGATCGCTGAGCCGCTCATCCCGCCGAAGTACCTCAAGCAGCGCTCGAGCTGGGCGCTGCTCGTGACGACGCTCCTCACCATGACCGGCGTCTTCGCGGTCGTGAACGGCCTCGTCGCGTCGCTCGCGCAGAACACCGAGGCTGGCTTCGGTCTCGGGGCGGATCTCACGTCGCTCTGGTTCCTCATGCCCTACGCCGTGGCAGGCTGGATCGTCGGCCCGTTCGCCGGGCGCCTCGCACCAACCTTCGGCTACCTCAACGTCATGCGCGTCGGCATGCTCGGCACGATCGTCGGAACCATCGTGATGGCGTTCGTCGGCGTACACTCGCTGCCCGTGCTCATCGTCACGACGATCGTGCTCGGCATCACCTACGCGGGCATCGGCAACATCATGCTCAACGGGCTCGGCATCGTGCTCTCCCCGAAGGACAACCCCGGGTTCCTCCCAGGGCTCAACGCTGGCGCGTTCAACCTGGGTGCCGGCGTGAGCTTCGCGATCCTCCCCGCGGTGCAGCTGCTGTTCACCTCGGCCGACGACCCGTCGTCGACCACCGGGTACAGCGCCGGCATGCTCGCGGGAGCAGCGATCTCCATCCTCGGCTTCGCGATGAGCTTCCTCATCCCGGCCCCGAAGGACGCCGAGGTTACCGCCCCGGCCACAGGAAAGTAACTCCAAGCAACGTATTCTAGGAGCGGGTTCCCGCAGGCCACCGCCTGCCGGGGACCCGCCCGCTGTATCACCCGCCCGCACGACCGCGAGCCCGCGGGTCGCGAAAGGACCTCACCATGACCGACGGCCTCATTCTTGTAGTTGGTTCGCTGAACGCAGACCTTGTGGTGCAGACCGCACGCTTCCCGCAGCCAGGAGAGACCCTCACTGGCGAAGAGCTGCGCACCATCCCTGGAGGGAAGGGGGCGAACCAGGCGGTCGCCGCCGGCCGTCTCGGGGGGAGCGTCGCGATGGTGGGCGCGCTTGGCGCAGACGCGAACGGGCAGATGCTGCGTGACTCCGTTGAGGCCTCGGGGGTGGACACCGCGCACGTCGCCTCGCTCGACGGCGTCGCAACCGGCACGGCCGTCATCACGGTCGATGGCGCAGGGGAAAACACCATCATCGTCTCCCCCGGCGCGAACGGCCGACTCGGCGTTGCCGACCTCGACGCCGCGGCAGCGCTATTCGAGCGCGCCGCTGTCGTCTGCCTGAGCCTCGAGGTCGGGCTCGACGTGGTCATCGAAGCAGCCCGCCGCGCCCGCACTGCGGGGGCACGCGTGCTACTCAATCTCTCGCCCTACGGCCCCGTGCCCGACGAGCTCCTCAGCCTCACGAACATCCTGCTCATCAACGAGCACGAGGCCGCCGATCTGCTCGACCTCACCGCTGAGCAGGTGCTCGCAGAGGGCGGCAAGTACACGCGCGCTGCACTCACTGAGCGCGGGATCCCCCGCGCCGTGGTCACCGCGGGTGCCGCGGGGAGCATTGTCTTCGACGGCGCCACCCGCGACGGTGCCGACGCTATCGCAGTACCGTCGCCGAAGGTCACTGCGGTAGACACCACCGGCTGCGGCGACGCGTTCATGGGATCCCTCGCGCTGCGCCTCGCAGCCGGCGACCACCTCGCCGTCGCTGCCGGCTACGCGGCAACCGTTGGCAGCTTCGCGGCAACCCGCGCGGGCGCGCAGGCCTCCTACCCGACGCCTCAGGAGCTCGCGGAGTTCATGGCTGCACGCAAGCGCTGACCCTCGGAGCGCGCGGCCCCGAGCGCGGGCCTCGAGCGCGGGCTCCGTAACGAAAATCCCCCGGCCAAAACCGGGGGATTTCTTGTGACGCTCGGTCGCTGAGGCGGGACTCGATCCCGGGACCTCACGATGAAAAGTCGTGCGCTCTACGCAGTTGTTGCGCTGAACACAGGAACTCGTTGACGCTGGGTCGACGAGGAAATCAAGAGATCAAGTCTTTTTATCCTGGTTTCTTCACGCTTCGCGCTCATCACCCACCAGACAGCGTCTCGCCTGTACGAGGGCGCGAACTCCGCAAAGTTCTCCCACGCCTCCTGCTGATCCTTGAATTTCTGTTCATAGGCGGGAGGCAGCTGGGCGTTTCGTGTCTGCGAAGAGTAGCCTTCGGCATCTTTTCGCCTGTTGTAGAGATCGATGCCTTCCTGCCGCATCCTCCCAGACCGAAGCAAGGCCTCGACCTTTTTCACGTTGACGGAACTCCACACGCTGTTCGCTTTGCGGGGCGTGAAACGCACCTTGTAGCTGTCACCGTCCACACGCTTTCTGAGACCATCGATCCACCCAAAGCACAGCGCCACGTCTACGGTCTCACTCCAGCTCTGGCTGCTCTTTCCCGAGCCCTTCTTGTGGAACAAGATCCACACTTCCGACGTGTGACTGTGATGCATCTCGAGCCAGTCACTGAACGAATCAGCGTCAGCAAAAAACTGTGTGTCGAGCATTCTGAATTCCTAGGTGTTGGGGTTCTGCTTCAGCCACTCCATGATCGCACTCGTGACTTCCCTGTGGCGCTCCTGGTGAACCCAATGGCCGCTATCAAAGCTCACCTCTTCAACATTCGGCACGAATGCTGCCAGCTGCTCCGAGCGTGCGACGGCATCGCGCAGGCCATAGATCATAAGCGCGGGCTGGTGGACAATGGGGTCGGCATCCGCCAGCTGGTGCCAATTGCGGTTGAGGTTGCGGTACCAGTTGATGCCGCCGGTGAAGCCCGAGTGGGTGAAGGCAGCGTCATAGACCTCCAACTCGCGCTCGTCGAGCAGCGGTTCGCCAAGCGGGGAATCGTTCTGGGCAATCTCAATAAGCGCCATCCCCGGCCCGGTTGGCATGAGCGGTTCGTCCCTGCGGTACAGATTATTGATGAAACGCGCGGGGTCCGCGTCGAAGACGGCATCTGCGACACCCGGCTGCTTGGTGAAGTGCACGAAGTAGTAGTCGCTCCCGAGCACCGCCTCCATGAAGTCGAGCCACGGCATTTCCCCTCGCGCGAGGTACGGCAGGCCGAGCGCCACCACCCTGTCGACCCGCTGCGGGTACAGCAGGGTGAAGCTCCAAACGATAAAAGCGCCCCAGTCGTGGCCAATGAATGTCGCGCTCTCATACCCGAAGTGGTCAAGCAATGCGGCGAGGTCCCCAGCGAGGTGCTCAATGTCGTAGTCAGCGACATCTGCCGGCGTCGCCGAGTTGCCAAATCCTCGCTGGTTGGGCGCGATCACATGGTACCCGGCAGCGACAAGCGCTGGGATCTGAAACCGCCAGGTGTACGCGAGGTCGGGCCAGCCGTGGCACAGCACAATCGGGTTTCCAAGGTTTTCGCGGCCCGCTTCGAACACCTCAAGTTCAACTCCGTTGACGTGAATAATGCTGGCTTCGGGAAACGTATGCTGATGAGTTGAAATCTCCATAGCTACCAAGGTAAATCGCTAAATAGGACAACTACTGTCCGGTTTGTTTGGAAGAATACACATCATGAAATCCGACCGCTTGGTTGCCATCCTCCTCATGCTGCAGCGGCGTGAGCAGATCACGGCCGCAGAGGTCGCGAAGGAACTCGAGGTTTCTGAGCGCACCGCCCGGCGCGATCTTGATGCGCTTGGCATGGCTGGGGTGCCTATCTATTCGATCCAAGGCAGATCTGGCGGCTGGCGTCTGCTGGGCGGTGGCAGAACCGACCTCTCTGGGCTTACCGAGAGCGAGGCGCGTGCCCTCTTCGTGACCGCGGGGCCAGCGGCTGCCGCGGAGGCTGCGACGCCCCAGCTCAAGGCAGCACTGCGAAAGCTTGTGCGGGCTTTGCCTGAGTCCTTTCGATCGCAGGCAGAGGCCGCGGCGTCTTCGATGATTGTTGATCCGCAGCCGTGGGGGGCCGCAGGCGAGGCGATGCTGCCGCCGGAGCTCCTCGATGAGTTGCAGACCGCAGTGATCCGTGGCATGCAAGCGAGGCTCAGCTACACCGATGGCGCAGGCAAGGAATCCGAGCGAACTGTGCACCCGCTCGGACTCGTGTCGAAGAGCGCGAAGTGGTACCTCATCGCCCACACCGATAAGGGACAGCGCACCTTCCGCCTTGACCGCATAGTGGCCGTTTCATTGAGTGACGTACCCGTTCAGCGCAGCGATGACTTTGACCTTGCACAGAGCTGGCGGGCGCTCACCGATGATGCCGGGCGCTACCGCTCCGCCATAGAAGTTCATGCGACCTGTGATCCGCAGGGCATCGATTTTCTCCGGACAGCGCTTGGCGACAGGCTTCAGATCGGTCCGGCAGCAAGTGATGGTCGCATTCCTGTCGTGTTCCACGCACCGAGTGAGTACGGAATCGCGGGGCATCTTTCGGGCCTTGTTGAATGGCTCGAAATCACCAGCCCACAGAGCGTGCGCGATCACCTGGCAGCAATCGGTGCGGCGCTCAGCGCTCGGTACGGCCCGAACGCTGAAAACGAAAAATCCCCCGGCCAAAAACCGGGGGATTCCTTGTGACTCTCTGTAGCTGAGGCGGGACTCGATCCCGCGACCTCACGATTATGAGTCGTGCGCTCTAACCAGCTGAGCTACTCAGCCAAACTGGCCCGCACTGAGGCGGGCCAGAGAGTCAGAGCCCCGACCGGGATTTGAACCCGGGACCCCTTCCTTACCATGGAAGTGCTCTACCACTGAGCTATCAGGGCGTAGTCACGCTGACGTGACAACCGTTAGAGCGTACCACCTTGTTTGGGTGAATGCGAATTCGGGCGTGATGGCTCGGGCGTGGCGCGCTCCGGGGGTTTCTCTCCGTTTCAGACGGCGCCGGCTTGGTAAGGTTACGGCGAACTGCGGGCGCATTCGCGGGCCCGCGCAAAGCGCGTGTTGCGATGGGAGTCGGCGTGAAGAGTGTGTTCGTCACCGTCATGGGGTTGGTGCTCGCAGTATGGATGTCTGCCGGCCGATGGTTCTTCGGCATTGGCGGCAGCCTGACCTGGTGGTACGTTCCCGCGATCGGGATGACCTACGCGGTTCTGATGCTCTGGATCGGCCACCGCATCGCCGTCACCGAGCAGCGCGGACGGCGACTCGGGCGCTCCGTCTGGGTGACGCTCGCACTCTCATGGGTGTGCGCCATCGCATTTGGGCTCACCGTGCCCGACAATGTCGGCGGCGAACTCATCTCGATCGTGAGCCACGCGGCCGGATCGCAGTTCTCTGCCGAGATGTCGATTGCGCTCTGCAACCCGCTCGGGATCATTGCCTTCACACTGGCGTTCTTCGCTCTGGGTATCGCGATTGCCAACGGCAAGGATCCGAAGGTCACCGAAGACGAGTTGCTCGATGCGGCTGAAGAGCTCAGCGCCTCCCAGATGGTGCCGCATCCGCTCTTGTCGCCGGTGAAGGCCCCCTCGATCACGGACCCGGGCCAGACCACGCCCACCACGTCTCGCTAGCGATCTGCCGGCACCGGCCCGGGCGAGGGCCCGGCCACCCCTTCCTCCCCGACCCTATTTTTCCTGGGTGAGCCTTCTAGAGGCCGCAGAAGGGTCGGAATAGAAAACTCGGGGAAGTGTGGGCGGCAAAGCGGCTCTACGAAGCTGCGGTTCTCGCGGCCTGCGCGCAGGTGGCCTCAGCGAAGCCTCTCGGCGTTCGTGACCGCCGAGCGCTACGCCCGCCGCTCCCGCGCCACAGCCCACGCCGTGAGCGCGGCCCCACCGGCACCCCACAGCGCGAGCAGCACCGCAGCACCACCGGCGCCGCTCACCCCTGCGGCGAGCGCCTGGAAGCCCGTGAACGCCGCCCCGATCGGGCTCGCGTCGCCCACCGCAGACAGCAGCCCGGGCACGGTCGAGACGATCCCCACGGTGAACGCGACTACGAGCAGCGCGAACGCGGCGAAGCGCCCGAAGCCGCCGAAGCGAGCTGAGAGCCCCTGCACCACGAGCGAGAACGCAATCCCGGCCAGCACGGCAAGCCCGAAGAAGCCAGCGGCCTGCCCGAAGTCGTAGCGCAGCGCGATCGGCAAGACGATACCCGCGATCGCCCCCTGGGCGGCACCCAGCAGCACCGCCGGGAGTGCGCTGCGCAGCGTGATCGCGAAGACTCCCCGCGCGGCCTCGCGGGTGCGTGACCAGAGCGGCGACAGCACGAGGAAGGCCGCGAGCGCACCCGCCCAGAGCGCGATGCCCGCAAACAGCGGAACACCCGAGGCGTTGAACAGCTCACCACTCTCCCCCTCGGAGGAGACAGCCTCGACCGCGGTCTCGGCCATCACCTGGCGCTCGCTCTCGGTGTAGTTCGGGATCTGCGCGACGGCATCCCCGAGCCCGTCTGCGAGGGTCTTCGTACCCGTTGCCGATGCCGTAGCGCCCTCCGCGAGTTTGCCGGCACCGTCCGCGAGCTGCGGCGTCTGGGCGGACAGCTCGGTCACGCCCGCCGACAGCTCGTTCGCTCCGGCCGAGAGCTCTCCGGCCCCGCCGGCCAGCGCCGATGCGCCGCCCGCGAGCGCGGAGGATCCTTCCGCAAGTGCTGCGGTGCCACCGGCAAGTTCGGATGCGCCGCCCGCGAGGGTGGCGGCCCCGCCAGCAAGCTGCGAGGCACCGTTCGCGAGGTCTGCGACGCCCCCGGAGAACCCGGCGAGGCCTGCGGCAAGCTCCTGCTGCCCGGCCGCCGATGCTTCGGCTCCCGCGGCGAGCGCTTCACCCTGTCGCTTGAACGCGGCAAGCTGGTTGTTCGGGTCATCGTCGTTGATGACCTTCTCCATCTCGGCGATCACGGTGTTGAGGGTCTCGAGGATCTTTGCCTGTTCCTCGGGCGGCACGGGAACAGTCCCGGCTACGATCGCGTCGACGAGGAGCTGCAGCGGCCCGACCGCCTCACCGACCCCGGCCTGCACCCCGTTCACGATGCTGTTGACGCCGGTAACGTACTCTCGCGTACCCGCGGCGAGTGGTTGCCCGCCCGCGGCCGCATCCTGCGCCCCCGCGGCGAGCTCTGCCGCGCCAGCAGCGAGACCCGACGCACCCGCGGCAATTTCTGCGACACCTCCCGAGAGGTCCTGCGCGCCAGCGGCGAGCGCCCCGGCACCGCCGGCGACGCCCTGCGCCCCCTGGGCGACCCCGGCGACGCCTCCAGAAAGCTCCTGCGCGCCAGCGGCGAGGCCGCCAGCCCCGCCCGCCAGTGCACCGGCACCGCCGGCAAGCTGCTGCGTGCCATCGACGAGCTGCTGCGTGCCGTCGGCAAGCTCCCCTGCACCGTCTGCGAGCTGTGTGCCGCCCGCAGCGAGCTCTTTTGCCCCACCCGCGGCTTCGCTCACGCCGTCATGGATGCTCGACATGCCGACGAACACCCCTCCGACGAACTGCTCGCCGAGCTGCTGGTTGAGCACGCGGGTCGCGGTCTGAGTGACGATGCCTGAGAGCGCGGTGTCGAGGAGTCGGCCGCGGTCGCTCTCGGTGATCTCGATCGTTGCCTTGCGTGCCTGCCCTGGCCCGGCTGAGAGCGAGGTGGCCGCCGCGGAGAACTCCTTCGGGATCGTGATGCTCGTCGCGAAGCGGCCGTCGTCGAGCCCGGCGCGCGCGTCGGAGGCGCTCGTGAGCACCCAGGTGAAGTTCTGGCGCGCATCATCGGCGGCAGATCCGGCAGACACGGCATCGCCTGAGTCACCCCCCGAGATGAGCTCAGCCGCAAGCACCCGCCCGAGCGGCACGAGCTGCCCGTCGAGCTCGACTGGCTCATCCTCGTTCACGACGGCTGCGGTGACGGTCTCGAGCCGGTCGCTCGGGTTCCACAGCCCCCAGAGGAAGAGGCCTGCGACGGTGAGCGGCACGAGCAGCAGACCGAGCAGCGTGGTCCAGCTGATGCGCTTCCCGCGGAGCGGGGTGAGTGCGGGGGTCATCGTGCGCCCTCCAGTTCGAGGCCTTCGGTGTAGTCATGGGGTGTGGCTGCCGCGTGCCCGGGGGCGGCCTCGCGATCAGCCGAATCAGCGGCCGAGCCAGCGGCCGGGTGCAACACGGCGGCGTGGCCCTCTGGCAGCAGCGGCGTCGCGGCAGCGGGGTCGCCGAGCACGATAAGGATCGGCTCGTCACTCCCCCGCGCCCGGTCGACGTGCCAGGCGGCGATCGCGGAGCGAGCGTCGGCGACGGCGGGCGGCTGTAGCGGAGTGAGCTCGGCGGATCGCAGGTCGAGCACGAGCAGCGCGGGCCGGTCACGCAGCGCCTGTCGGAGTGTCTCGGGGTCGGCCCAGGCGGTTCGCGCACGGAGGGTGCCCGCCCGCTCTGGGAGGAGGAGGCCGTCGACCTTGAGGGTGCCGGCGACGATCTGCCCTCGCCCACTCAGTGCCTGCGCGAGCGGGAAGCTCGCGGGGTCGCGCGGGTTGAGGATCAGTGCCTCGCCCGCCGCGAGTCGCAACGCGGGGGTGGTGAGGTTCGATCCGCGCCCGCGAAGGGTGAGGCGGTCGGATCCGATCCGCGCGTCCGGCATGTCCTCGGGCCACTCGGCGTGCGCGAGTTCCCGCGCGAGCCCCTCGCCCTCGACGTCGAACGACGGCAGCACGCGGGCGAGCCAGCGTGGCATCTTCCATGCGCGGTCGCCGAGGAGGGCGAGCACCGCGGGCACGAGCGTCATACGCACGATGAACGCGTCGACGAAGACGCCGACGGCGAGGCCGAGCGCGATGACCTTGATGCTCGGGTCGCCCGCGGGCACGAAGGCCGCGAACACGGCGATCATGATGAGGGCGGCCGCGGTAACAACCTTCGCCGAGCCGACGAAGCCGCGGTGGATCGCGCGTTGTGCATCGCCGCCGTGCACGTACTCCTCGCGCATTCGGGCGACAAGGAAGACCTCGTAGTCCATTGCGAGCCCGAACAGCACGCCCATGAGGATGATCGGCATGAAGCTGAGCACGGGGCCTGTCGAGCTCACCTGCAGCAGGTCAGACAGCCAGCCCCACTGGAACACAGCGACGACCGCGCCGAAGGCTACGCCGACCGAGAGCAGGTAGCCGAGGGTCGCCTTGATCGGCACCCAGACGCTACGGAACACCATCGCGAGCAGCACGAGCGACAGCCCGACGACGAAGATGCCGAACGGCAACAGCGCGGTCATGAGCTGCGCAGACACGTCGATGCCGACGGCGGTGAAGCCGGTCACGGCGAGGCTCACGCCGTACTTTTCTTCCCACTCGTCGTGGTGGGATCGGAGCTCCTTCACGAGCTCCGTCGTACTCGCGGCGTGCGCGCCCTCCTCAGGGATGATCTGGATGATGCCCGTGTCGGCCCCCGGGTTCGGGGTCGAGAGCGGCACCTCTGCGACGCCCGGCACCTGTTCGACCTCGCGCTTGAGGTCGACCATGAGTCCGAGCGGGTCGGTGCTCGAGATGATCGACCCGGTGAGCAGCAGCGGCGAGTTGAAGCCCTCGCCGAAGTGCTCGCCCGTGAGCTCGTGGGTGACGCGGGCCGGGTCGTCGACCGCGAGCGAGGTCGCGTCTGGCAGCGCGAGGCGCAACTGGAGGGCAGGGATCGCGCCGATCCCGAGCACCACGAGCACCGTGAGGATCGTGACCACCGGCCGCTTCGTCGCCCCGCGCACCCACGATGCGAAGAATCGGTCGGCGCGGGTGGGGGTGAGCTCGACGGGCTCCGCCGCCGCGACGACGTCGGCCGTTGGCCGGTGCTTGCGGGGGAGGATCCTCATCCCGGCCATCGACAGCACCGCGGGGGTGAGGGTGATCGCGATCAGCACGGCGACGGCGACGGCCGCAGCGGCAGCGACGCCGAGCGCAGTGAGGAACGGGATCCTGGCCACCGCGAGGCCGACGAGCGCAATGATCACGGTGAGGCCCGCGAAGACCACCGCTGAGCCGGAGGTCGCGGTCGCGCGCGCGATCGATTCGCGCACGTCGAGGCCCGCGCGCAGCTGCTCCTGGTGCCTGCTCACGATGAAGAGCGTGTAGTCGATGCCGACCGCAAGGCCGAGCATGAGCGCGAGGATCGGTGTGGTCGAGGTGAGATCCACAAATGCAGTGACAAAGAAGAGTCCGGCGATCGATACGCCGACACCGATGAGGGCGATGAGCAGCGGCATTCCGGCTGCAATGAGCGAGCCGAGGGTGAGGATCAGCACGACAAACGCAATAATCACGCCGACCGCTTCCGTGGGACTCACGGACGGCACCGACGCAGAGAACATCTCGCCGCCGTACGACACCTCGGCATCCGCGGGGAGCAGCTCCCGCAGTTCATCGCTCGCAGCGGCAATCCCGTCGATGGTGGCGGCGTCAACACTCGTCATTTCGCCCTCGACCTGCACCTGCATGAGCAGCGCCCGGCCGTCGGGAGAGATCTCGGTGTTGGCTGCCGCGGCCTCGCCCGTGCCAAACGGTGTGAGCACTGCCGAGACGCCGGGGAGGGCCTCAAGATCCGACACCACCGACAGCACCGCGCTGCGGTACGGATCCTCCTCCGTCTGTCCCGCCTCGGGCGAGACAACGATGATTGTCGCGCTCGTTCCGCTCACCTCGGGGAAGGTGTGCGAGAGCGACGTAATGGCGTCCTGCGCTTCGGTACCGGGGATGGTGATCGGCGCATCCGCACCCTTGCCGAAGATCAGCGCGCCCGAGGCAAGCAGGGCAAGCACCAGCAGCCAGATAGCGAGCACGGTCCACTTGGCCCGAGCAGCCCAGCGCCCGAGGGCGTACAGTGCGGATGACATAGGATCCCCCGGTTCCTTAAACGATACATGAGTGTATCCGTTTCGATACAGTACTGTATTCGGTAACCCTGTTGAGAATCTGTGAGGAGACACCGTGGCCGACACCATCCCGGGCGCCGAGGGCGACCCGGTGAGCGCCAGGCGTCGCGAGACCCGCACCCGGCTCTTGGACGCCGCTGCCACGGTATTCGCGGAGTTCGGCATCCAGGGGGCCTCGGTCGAGCGCATCTGCGCCCGGGCCGACTTCACCCGCGGGGCCTTCTACTCGAACTTCTCCTCAAAAGAAGAGCTGTTCCTCGCGCTCCTCGAACGCGAATACGAGCAGCGGGCGAGCCAGATTCGGCTTCGCGCGGCGGCGCTCACCGAGCGGCTCACCGCCGACGACGTTGCGCCCACGCGCGCTGATGCCGCGCACTACGTCACCGAGTTCCTCTCCCCGAGCGGCGACCAGTCCAGCTGGTTCACCCTCGAAACCGAATTCCTGCTGCTCGCGCTCCGCGATCCAGCCGGGCCGATCAGCCACATCGACTTCAACCTGCAGTTCCGCGAGGAGCTCAGCCACGTGGTCGAGAGCATCATCCACGCTGCCGGTCGGCGCTTTCTCATTCCGGTCGAGCGCTCGCTCGTGATCCTCACCGGCATCTACGAGCGAGCCGTCAGGGTGAGCGCCCTCGGCGGGCCGCAGGCACCCGAGGGTGTCGCGGAACTCGGTGAGCGCCTCTCGGAGCTGCTGTTCACCATCACCGAACCGGCGTAGCGAGGCTGATGCTGCTCCCGGCACCTCTGGTCAAAGAACGCCAAGGCATCGCCGAATGCAGCGGAACCCGTGGCGCTCAGTGACCAGCAGTAGGCCGCAGCCGCGGGAGCAACCCGCCGCGGGCGCCACCGCGGGCGCCAAAGCCTCGTCTACACAGTGCATTCTCGCTAGAATCGAACCGTGCTGCTTTCAGATCGTGACATCAATGCCGAGCTCGGCGCGGGCCGCATCAAGCTGACCCCAAGCGAACCTTCGATGGTGCAGCCGTCAAGCGTCGACGTGCGCTTCGACCGGTACGTGCGACTGTTCGACAACCACAAGTACGCGCTCATCGACCCGGCGGCTGATCAGCCCGACCTCACGAGGCTCGTCGAGGTTGACCCTGAAGAGGGCTTCATCTTGCACCCCGGCGAGTTCGTGCTCGGGTCGACGTTTGAGCTCGTCGGCCTCCCCGATGACATCGCAGCCCGCCTCGAGGGTAAGAGTTCGCTCGGCCGGCTCGGGCTTCTCACGCACTCCACCGCGGGTTTCATCGACCCGGGCTTCGAGGGGCACATCACGCTTGAGCTCTCGAATGTGTCGACGCTTCCGATCCGGCTGTGGCCGGGCATGAAGATCGGCCAGCTGTGCTTCTTCCGGCTGTCTTCGCCCGCCGAGCGCCCCTACGGTGCCGGCGCGACGTTCTCCCGCTACCTCGGTCAGCGCGGGCCCACCGCCTCGCGCTCGCACCTGAACTTCCACCGCGCCGACGTCACGGGCTCCGTCGAGGGTAGCCCCGGCAACTAGCTGCACAGCTCGCGCCTGGCACCGTCGCTCGGGGCCTGGCTGGCCCTTGCCCGGCGTGCATTGGGAGCGCCCACACCCTTCACTCCCCGATTCATCCATTGTGCGCCTTATCCAGCCCGGAAAAGGCTCACACTAGAAAAATCGGGTGGGGGTAGCTCGGGAGTTCGCGGCCCTGCCGGATCCAGCGAAACGCCACAACCCCAGGGCAGGCGCGTCCCGTTCCCGGGCTGAAGCGGGGTGGCCCGGGCCAGAGAACCACGGGGGCTCCCCCGGCTGGTGCGCAGCTGGCGGCACCCGGTTGGTCTCAGCGGTTTCCGCCGCGCCAACGGGCCGCTGCCAGCGCCTCGCACTCGACGCGGCAGCCGCCCCTCGCTCGCAAAGGGCCGATTGTTCTCATGTGATCCTTGTGCAGCCCGAAAAGGAGTCACTATAGAAAAATCGGGGCGCAGTAGCTCGCAGCAGGCGGCAGCATCGCGCCAGCACCCGCTCAGCTGCCGGACGCCTCCGCGATGCGCAGCACCTCGTCGAGAAACACCTGCCAGCCGTCGAGCGTCGCCACCTTCTGCTCGTGCGGGAAGTCCGGGGTGTCCTGGGTCATGTGCAGCGCCGCGCCGCCGTCCGCCGGATACACAGCGACCGTGACCAGCACCTCGGGGGCTGCTGACCCCGGCATATCGGTGAGCGTGAAGTCGAACCGCGAGGGCGCGTCTACCCGCACGAAGCTACCGCGCCAGTCGATGGTGTTGCCGTCGGGCAGCACCATGGTCGCGTGCCAATCGCCGCCCTCGACCGCCTCGAAGGCGAGTCGGTCCTCGGGGACCTCGACGTCGGGGCCGCCGAACCAGCTCGCGAACGAGGCTGCGTCGCTGAGTGCCGCGAACACCACCTCCGGTGACGCCTCGGTCGTGCGATCGATTTCAATGCCGGTTTTTGTAACCCCAGTCATTGTTGCTCCTCTCGGCCGGCGAGCACTCGTTCTGGCTTATGAGACTACTGCGGCGACCGGCGGGCCGAAACCCCTGCGAGCCGCTGGCCTCACTGGTCCCCGTCGAGGTTCGTGTCGACCTTCGCGTCAAGCTTCTTGTCGCGCTTGGCCTGCGCGGAGAGCATCGCGTTGTAGGCCTCGAGTTCGGAGTCGCCGGAGCGATCCTCCGCGCGGTCCTTGCGCTTCTGCTCCTTCGTGTCGCTGCGCGACCACTGCACCGCGACGACGAGCGCGAGCGCGAGCGTCGGGAGTTCGCCGATGCCCCACGCGATCCCGCCGCCGGCGGCCTGGTCCGCGAGCGGCGTCGCCCCCCACGTGCGGCCCATCGCGCCGAACCAGTCGGCGAGGAACAGTGAGTCGCCCGTCATGATGGTGACGCCGAAGAACGCGTGCGAGGCCATGGTTGCGAAGAGGATCACGAGCCTGAGCGGGTACTGTGCCCGGTTTGGCACGGGGTCGACGCCGATCATCGTCAGGCTGAAGAGGTAGCCGGAGATGAGGAAGTGGATGATCATCCACTGGTGCCCGAGGTGCTCAGAGGTTGCCCAGCGGAGCATGGGCGAGAAGTAGAACACCCACAGCGAGCCGACGAAGATCGCGGCGGCTACGACCGGGTTCGTCACGAACTTCGACCACGGCGTCTGCAGCCCCCACATGACCCATTCGCGGGTGCCCCATGAGCCGTCGGTGCGCTTGTCCGTCGCGCGCAACAGCAGCGTGACGGGGGCACCAAGCACGAGCACGAGCGGGATCAGCATCGTAAACATCATGTGACCGAGCATGTGCACGCTGAACAGGTACTGCTCGTACGCGTTGAAGGCGCCGTTGGTCGAGTAGAACAGGAACAGCATGCCGGTGATCCACGAGATCGTACGGCCCACTGGCCACTTGTCGCCGCGCTTGCGGAGCCGGATCACGCCCGCGAGATAGAACACGATGCCGAAGAAGCAGACGAGCCCCCAGGCAAGGTCAAACTTCCACTCCGTGAGATAGCTCATGGGGGTGAGTTCTGGCGGGAGCGGGTCGCCGGTGAGGATCTCGGCGGGCGATGCCCCGATGGCCTCGTCGGCGGGCTCGAGTGGCACGGGGGTGGCGGTGCGGCCGAGCGCGCCGGCGATGCCGCTGGCGAAGCCCATGAGCGCGAGCTCCGCGACGACGAACCAGGCGAAGACCCGCATGCCGCGGTCGCTCTTCGCGATGCGCGGGATGAGTCGCTGCCGGTGGATCGCGCCGAAAGCGCCAAGCCCTACGAGGGCAACGACCTTCAAGATGATGAGCTGGCCATAGCCGGTACCAAAGAGCGCGTCGACCGTGCCGATGCGCAGCCACGCGCTCACGACGCCCGAGGCGCTCACGGCAACGAATGCCAGCAGCGCGATCGAGGAGTAGCGCGCGACGAGCAGCGCCAGGCGGTCTCGCTTGACCGCGTTCGAGATGAAGATGAGTACGAGCAGGCCGCCGAGCCATACGGCGGCACCGACGAGGTGCACGAGCAGCGAGTTCACGGCCTGGCTGTGGCCCGAGGCCCCTGCGGCGTGCCCCTGCTGGGCGAGTGGCAGCGTGGTGAACAGCGCGAGCACGAGTACGAGCAGCGTGAGTTTCCGGCCGCGAACCGCGAACGCGAGCACGGTGACGACAGCGGCGATCATCAGTTCCCACAGCCACAACTGGCCGAGTTCGACCTCGGTGACGAACTGAGCGAGTCCCGCTCCGAAAGCGGACGACGCCGAGAACGGCATCGAAGCGAGGTCGCTGTAGGTAAACATAAGCGTCGCGCCAGAGGCGACGGTGAGCACTGCGGCGGATCCCGCGGCAACATCAAGCGCGATCCGGTACTCGCGACGCTCCGCAGAAAACGCCCACACCGCCATCACAAGCGAGCCGATGAGGCCCGCGACGGCGACATTCACCAGCGTGCGCAGCAACGGCATGCCGATGCGCACCACGGGCCCGGGGTCGGCAAGCGCACGCTCGTTCGCGGCCCCGCCTATGGAGAGTCCCCAGAAGACCGCGGCAAGAGTTGCAGCGAGGAGCACGGCAGGGGCGATCACGCGAATGAAACGGGGCACCCCACTAGCCTACGCGGGCGCACCTGACTGCCCGCACCTAAGCTGAACGCATGGAGTTCCTTTTCCTTGGTGCCGCGACCCTCAGCGTCTACGCCGCAACGCTCGTGATCCTCCGCGCAGTCGTGTACCGCACGAAGCTCTACCGGCCGATGCTGCTGAATATCGGGCTCTCGGTGCTGCCGATTCTGCTGCTCGGGCTCGCGTTCATCGCGCTGCTGTGGCTGGTACCCATCAACCAGGTGCTCGCCATTGTCGTGGTTGCCGTGCTCGGGATCGCTTGGCTCCTCATGCTGCCGAACGCCAGCTACCTCATCACCGAACTCAACCAGTCGCACCGCAAGGAGGACGACCCGGTGCCGCTCTGGTACGACATCATCCTCGTCATTTCGCTGGCGATGAGCGGCGTCATCAACACGATCGTGAACGTGTTCGTCGCGCAGATGCTCTACGGTGTCGTGATGTTTGACGACCGCGCGCTGTCGTTCTTCCGGCCGAGATCAATGATCCTGCTCGTCACCGTGCTGTTGCTCATCGGTCTCGGCATGTATCTCGGCCGCTACCTTCGGTTGAACAGTTGGGATGTGCAGCATCCAATCGCGTTCGTTCGCAAGGTCGTCGCCCACTTTCGTGAGCGAGGCAACGCGCTCGCATGCCTCGGGTTCACCCTGACGTATGCGATCTTCATTGGCATTCTCTATCTCACGATCGTTACGCCGATCGTCACGGGGCTGTACGACCTCGAGCTCGCGCGGCAGTAGCGAGGCATCAGCAGCAGCGCAGCATCGCTGCGGCGAGCGCCCGGGTCACCAGCGGTTGTGCACGTCCTCCGCCCAGCCGGTGAGCCCCTCGAACGGGATCAGTTCCCCGGAGTCCGTACGAAACGTGCCCGCCCACTCGCCGAAGCACTGATCGGTGCTCCCAGTAAGCACGACGAAGTTCATTCGGCTTTGTTTCACGTGAAAAGGTGTGAAGGTCGCGTCTAGGCCGCCGCCGTGCACCCGCCACGGCTCGCGCCAATTCGCGAGATCGTACTCCCACACGGTCTCCCCGTGGATCTTGTGCATGATTCCGTCGACGAAGAACGCGTTCTCGGAGACGCCGGTTCCCGCCGTCCAGCGTGCGCCGACCTGGATCCCAAGCACACGATCCCCCACACGCCCCGAGCCGGCGCCCCAGTTCCAGGCGATGTCGTACGGCCAGCGGCCGCGCCCGTGGTCGAGCACCGCCCAGCTCTCGCCGGCAGGAAGCGGGTGCTGTTTACCGTCGATTTTGAGCCAGCCCGTCGCCGGACGCGCAACGTCCTTAACCGTGTACTGAAAACGAGTGTCGCTCCACGGCACGACGACAGCGAGTCGCTCGTGGCCCGCGGGGCGGCCGGCAACGATATCGAAAGACACGCCCTCGATCTCCGCCCGGATGCGAGTGGCACCGGGCAGCTCATCGATGTCGATGGAGAGCGCCTTCGCGCGCATCCGGGAAGCTCCCTGTTCGAGCCGCGGTGCCAGCACCGCACCGCGTGGCGGAATGATCGCGGCCGACTCACCCCACTCCCTGCCCGTCACCCGGTCGAACACCCACACCTCGGGCACGCACGCGTAGTCGATCGATGACACCGTTGCGGCGAGGATGTGCGTCGGGGTGACGACGTTCCAGTACTCCCAGCGCTTGTTGCGCCCGCGGCCCTTGCCGAGGCCGCTCGTATCGATGATGGGCTGCCGCGCCCATCCGACCGCGGCCCGGTTCAGCTTGCCGTTCGCTCCGACCAGTGCCGTCGGGGCGGCGATCTCCGGCTCACGGAAAACCTGATCGCGCTGAGAGACATCTTTGTCATTCATGGCCAGAGTCTATCGAGCGCTCATGTTATTGGGGCGGCTGTTATTCTCGGTACGTTCGCGCCCCAGAGAATCGACATCATGACCAACGAATATTTCGCCGCCAACCAGGCCAACTGGGATGATCGCGCTCCCCTGCACGCCGCCCGAGACGGTTCGGGCTACGGCGTGCAGGAGTTCATCGACGCTCCGACAGCGCTCTCCGACGTGGTGCGCTTCGACCTGCCACGCCTCGGCGACATCGCCGGCAAGCGGGCGGTGCACCTGCAGTGCCACATCGGCACCGATACCATCTCACTCTCGCGGCTCGGTGCATTCGTGACCGGCCTCGACTTCTCCGGCGAGTCGGTGGCGGAGGCTCGCAGACTCGCCGCCGACAGCGGCGACAACGTATCGTTCGTCCAGTCGGACGTGCTCGAGGCGCTCTCCGTGCTACCGAACGCGGCGTTCGACCTCGTGTTCACGGGCGTCGGGGCCATCTGCTGGCTGCCAAACATTCGCGAGTGGGCGGGCGTCGTCGCAGGTCTGCTCGCACCGGGCGGGAGCCTGTTCATTCGCGAGGCACACCCGATCCTGTGGGCAATGGACGAGTCCCTCACCGACGACCTCTTCCTACGGTTCCCCTACTTCGAGCACACCGAACCCCTCGAGTGGGACGACGAGCAGAGCTACGTGCCGACCACCGCCGCGCTGCAGTCAACAAAAACGTATGAGTGGAACCACTCACTCGGCGAGATCGTGACCGCGCTCATCGACAGCGGCCTACGCATCGACCTCCTCGTCGAGCACGACAGCGTGCCCTGGGAGGCGCTGCCCGGCCAGATGACGCTCCGCGAGGGCGGCGAGTGGGCGCTCAGTGAACGCTCCGGCGTCGCACCGCTGAGTTACACGCTGCGCGCGAGCAAGCAGGCCTAGCGCGGTGCCGCGGCAGCAGGTGCAGCAGGTGCGGCGGGTGCGGCAGCGATCCAGCGCCACCTCAGAGCGCAGCACGGCTGTACGCCGACTCACCGGCGTGGTCGCCGTTGCGGCGCTCGCGTGCATGACCGCCCTCACCGGCTGCGCGCCGGCGACCGCGGCATGGGCGCTCCCTCCCGCGGGTGCACTCCCCGACTACCAGCTCGGTGAGGCCTACGACGCAGACCCGCGAGTCGGCATCATCGCCCGTGATCGCACAGCCCCGGCGGCGAAAGATCGCTACTCCATCTGTTACATCAACGGATTCCAGACGCAGCCGGGAGAACTCGCGTCGTGGCCGGAGAACGTGTTGCTGCATACCGCCGGTGGTGAGATCCGCTTCGACCCAGACTGGCCCGACGAGGCGCTGCTCGACACCTCAAGCACGTCGGCACGCACGGCAATCGTTGACACGGTGTCGGACTGGATCGAGGGCTGCGCCCGCGACGGCTTCGACGCCGTCGAGTTCGATAACCTCGACTCCTACACCCGCTCCGACGGGGCGCTGACGCTCGCAGACAACCTCGCCGTGGCGGCTGAACTCGTGCGCGTCGCGCACGGCGCCGGGCTCGCGGCGGGTCAGAAGAACGCCTCCGAAGATGCCGCGGCGTGGCGGGAGCAGGCGTCGTTCGACTTCGCGATCACCGAGGAGTGCAGCGTGTTCGACGAGTGCGGTGCCTACACCGCGGTGTACGGCGATCACGTCATCAACATCGAATACGCCGACGACCTTCCGCGCCCCTTCGCCGAGATGTGCGCGGACGAAGCGGCACCGGCCTCGATGGTGCTCCGCGACCGCATGCTCGGCGCACCGGGAGACCCCGACTACACCTTCGAGCTGTGTGACTGACGCTGCGGCGCACCGCTGGGCCACACGCCGCGGGAGAGCCTGAATAACTCATTTGGCCCCCGGGGCACAGTGCCCAGTAGGATCAGGTCAATCTGAGTGTGCAACAAAGGAGTATGCATGTCCACGGAAATTCGAGAACGCCTCAATAGTCTTGCCTCCAAATTGGAGCAGCAGAGGGCCTCCATCGAAACTGAAGAAGCCACGAAGAACGCGTTCGTCATGCCGTTTATCTCGCTGGTCCTCGGCTATGACGTGTTCAACCCCAATGAAGTGATTCCGGAGTTCACCGCAGATGTCGGCACGAAACGGGGCGAAAAGGTTGACTACGCAATAGTCAAAGATGGCGAGGTGCAGATACTCATCGAGTGCAAGCATGTCGGTGCACCGCTCAACATCAAGCATGCGTCCCAACTGTTTCGCTACTTTGCAGCAACGACCGCACGTATCGCACTTCTCACGAATGGCGACGAATACCAGTTCTTCACCGATCTAGACGCTCCGAACAAGATGGACGAGAAACCCTTTCTCGTCATCAAGGTCTCGGACTTTGACCCCTCTCTCATCCCTGAAATCAACAAGCTCGCGAAAGACGCGTTCGACCTCGACTCGATCATCAACGCCGCCGAGGAACTGAAGTACGTTGGGGAATTCAAGCGGGTTCTGACGAGCCAGTTCGCCGAGCCAGACACGGAGTGGGCCAAGTTCCTCACAGCGCGAGTTTACGAGGGGTCGTTCACTCAGAAGATCCGCGAACAGTTCACGCCGCTTGTACGAAAAGCCATGAAGCAGTTTCTCAACGATCGGGTCAACGATCGCTTGAAGGCTGCTCTGGGAAACCAACCACTTCAGTTAGATGACGCCTCCGTGTCTTCGCCTGAAGCCAGCGCTCATGTCGCTGAGGCGTCAGCAGAAGCAGCCGAGGCCGTACGTGACGGCATAGAAACAACCCTCGAAGAAATTGAGGGGTTCCAAATTGTCCGAGCCATCGCCTGCAGTGAAGTCGCGCCGGCGCGCATCTTTCAGCGCGACAACAAGAGCTACTTCGGAATCCTGCTCGACGATAATAACCGCAAACCGCTTGCTCGGCTCTGGTTCAATACGTCTCAGAAATACCTTGGAATCTTTGACTCTGAGAAGAACGAAACTCGACACCCCATCGAGACACTCGACGAGATCTATCGCTTTGCTGACGACATACGCAAGACCGTCCAGAACTACGAGCAGGCCTGACGCGCGCCTAGCGAACTAGTCCCAGCGGGCACCGGCGGCAATGCGCTCGCGCTGGTGGCACGCGGCGCAGACCGATTCGTACTCAACCGAGCCGTCGTCGATTGCGACCTGCTCGCCGTCGAACACCGGCGTGCCCGCGATTCTGCGGAGGTTCATCGTGGCCTTGGAGCCGCAGCGGCAGAGCGTGCGGATTTCCTCGATCTCGTGCGCGAGACACAGCAGCCTTGCAGCTCCGGGAAAGCTGTCGCCGCGGAAGTCTGTGCGCAGCCCGTAGGCGATGACGGTGATGCCGACGCGCACAGCTACGTCGAGCAGCTCGTTCACCTGCCGCTCAGAAAGAAACTGCGCCTCGTCGACGAGGATCACGTCAAACTTCACGTCGCTCACCGGCAGCGGCTCACCATCGGCCCACAGAAAGTCGACGGGGCGTTCGACCCCGAGCCTAGAGATAACGCGGTCGCCGCCCTTGGAATCGACGGCGGGCTTCACTATCAACATCTGCTTGCCGAGCGACTCGTAGTTATGCCCGACCTGGAGCAGCGCAACGCTCTTTCCCGCGTTCATCGCCGCGTACCGGAAATGCAGTTTTGCCATGCTGCGACTTTACCGCGTCGCAGGGGCGGTGCGCGTGCCGGGTCACCCGAACGTGTGTTTCGAATTACAGGGATGTAACTTCCGGAGCTATGTTCTACTCAGTGCACAACTTTCTGTCCACAGGCCGAGTTTCCACAGGCCCCTGTGGACAGGTTGTGAGTATCTCTCGCATTCATGCCGAAAGTTATCCACATTCTTGGGGATAACTTGTGGACAGATTTCTTGTTTCGAAGGCTTCCCTGCCCGATGTTCGAATCATTCGGCGCTGCCACCGGGCCCGGGGAGGTTGGGGAAATCTTCAAAGATGAGCAGAGTGCGCGAGGTGCGCACGAAGGGGATCGCCTGCACTTCTTCGAGCACCACCCGCCTGAGATCTCGGGTGTCACGTGCCCGCACGAGCAGCATCACGTCGAACTCACCGCCGACGAGAGCGATGTGCTCGACCTCCGGAATATCCTGCAGCCGCAGCCGCACCTCCTGCCAGGCTGGCTGCTCGACGGAGAGCGTCACGTACGCCGACGTATGCTGCCCGAGCAGCACGGGATCGGTGCGCACCGTGAAACCCGTGATGACCCCCGCAGCCTGTAGCCGCCTGACCCGCGCATGCGCGCCCGCCCGAGAAATGTGCACGGCTTCAGCGAGTGTGGTCATCGAGGCACGCGCGTCCCGTCGCAGTTCGCGCACGATCGCGCGGTCCGTGTCGTCCAGTTCCATGTCGCTCCTGCCGTCGTTGGCCACCGCTGTGAGCACCAATCGTACGCAATAGCGGGGGGATCGGCTCGTTTCGTCCAGACTTCTGCCGATGTTTGTAGACGATTACTACGCTGAGGGCACATCGCGCTCCGGGGCTTACCTCACAGGTTCGCTCACGGGGTGCCGAGCTCAAGGAGGAGCCGATGTCTCACACAAGCGTGCCTCCGGCAGCGAACGCGCTGCTTCCGAGGAGCCTGCCGGTTCAGCTCATCACGGCATCGGGGGAGTATGTTCCTGACGCCGACTACGCTGCCCCCGACGACGCGGTACTCACCCGCGCGTTTGCAGGGCTCGTCGAGGGCAGGCGGATCAACGACCAGTGCAATGCACTCGTGCGGCAGGGCCGTCTCGCGGTCTACCCCTCGTCGAACGGCCAGGAGGCGTGCCAGATCGCGGCCGCGATGGTGCTCGAGGAGTCCGACTGGATGTTTCCGACCTACCGTGACTCCGTCGCGGTCATCGCCCGCGGGGTCTCCCCCGAGGACGCGATGGTGTTGCTGCGCGGGGACTGGCACTCGGGCTATGACCCGCGGGAGTTTCGAGTCGCACCACAAGCAACGCCGCTCGCGACCCAGCTGCTCCACGCGGTCGGGTTCGCACACGCGGCGAAGCTGCGCGGCGAAGACACCGTCGTGCTCGCCATGTGCGGTGACGGCGCAACGAGTGAGGGCGACTTCCACGAGGCCATGAACTTCGCGGCCGTGTTTGGCCTCGCGGTGGTGTTCTTCGTGCAGAACAATGAGTTCGCGATCTCCGTGCCGCTCTCCAGGCAGACCGCTGCCCCCTCGCTCGCGCACAAAGCGATCGGCTACGGAATGCCGGGGCAGCGCGTTGACGGGAACGACGTCGCGGCGCTCATCGCGGTTCTCGGTGAGGCAGTCACACGCGCCCGCAGCGGCGCCGGCCCGACCCTCGTCGAGGCGCACACCTACCGAATGCTCGCCCACACGAACGCTGACGACGACACCAGATACCGCGGGCACGAGGCCGTGCAGGCCTGGATCGAGCGCGACCCGTTCACGCGGCTGCGCGCGCTGCTCAGGGATCGCGGCGCACTCACCGACGAGCTCGAGGCCGGGTTCGCCGAGCGCGCGGAACAGATCGCCGCGGGGCTGCGCACGGCGATGCACGCCGAGCCCGAGGTGGATCCTGAAGCCCTGTTTACCCACGTGTTCGCGGAGCGCCCGGCAACGCTCGCTTCGCAGTGGCGCTTTCTGCAGGATGAGATCGCGCGGACGGAGGCGGTCTCATGAGCACCGTGACGCTCACTCAGGCGGCCTCCCCATCGAGCACCGCACCAACAGCCTCCCCGCCAGCGGTCGAGACCATGACCATGGCCGCGGCGCTCAACCGCGCGCTGCATGACGCGCTCACCGAGGACGAGCGCGTGCTCATCTTCGGCGAGGATGTCGGCGCGCTCGGCGGCGTCTTCCGCGTCACTGACGGGCTCACGGCGCACTTCGGCGAGGCGCGCTGCTTTGACACTCCGCTCGCGGAGTCGGGCATCGTGGGAACCGCCGTCGGCATGGCGATGAACGGGCTCATCCCCGTCGTCGAGATGCAGTTCGACGCGTTCGCGTTCCCTGCCTTCGAGCAGATCGTGAGCCACGTCGCGAAACTTGGCAACCGCACCCGCGGCGCGATGCAGATGCCCCTGGTGATCCGTATCCCGTACGGCGGCGGGATCGGCGGGGTCGAGCATCACTGCGACTCGTCTGAGGCCTACTACGCCCACACCCCGGGCCTCACGGTCGTCACCCCGGCATCCCCGCAAGACGCGTATTCACTGCTGCGTGCAGCCATCGCATCGCCAGATCCTGTTGTGTTCATGGAGCCGAAGAAGCTCTACTGGTCCAAGGGGGCCGTCGACACGTCGATCGTTGCAGAGCTCCGGAGGGCGGAGGTGGTGCGCGAGGGCTCAGATCTCACACTCATCAGCTACGGCCCCTCGCTCCCGGTCGCGTTGGAGGCCGCGGCGGCATGCGCCGAGGAGGGGCGCAGTGTGCAGGTCGTAGACGTGCGCACGCTGACCCCGTTTGATGATGAGACCGTGATGGCTGCCGTGCGCAGCACCGGTCGCGCTGTCGTGATCGCTGAGGCGCCGGGCTTCGCGAGCGTCGCCTCGGAGATCCAGGCGCGCGTCTTCGAGCAGTGCTTCGAGTACCTCGAGGCTCCCGTGCGCCGCGTCGCAGGCTTCGACATTCCGTTCCCGCCGCCGAAGTTCGAGCACTGGAACCTGCCCGACGTCGATCGCGTCCTCGACGCCATCGACACCCTGCACTGGGAGGAAGCGCGATGACACCCCAGGTATTCCGCCTCCCCGACCTCGGTGAAGGACTCACCGAAGCGGTCCTCATTCGCTGGGCGGTTGCGCTCGGCGACGAGATCACCGTGGATCAGGTCATCGCCGAGGTCGAGACCGCGAAGAGCATTGTCGACCTCCCGTCGCCATTCGCGGGCAGGGTAGTCGCGCTGCATGGCGAGGAGGGGGGATCGATCTTGACAGGCGCCCCCGTGATCGAGGTGGGCACCGCCGATGGGCTGAGGCCGAGCACCGCCGAGCAGGAGGCGTACCGCGCCGAGGAGCAGGCGGGATCGGGCAACGTGCTCATTGGATACGGCACGGGTGCCGGGCCGGTGCGGGGCCGCAGGCGTCGCGTCGGCGGCGGCGCGGTCGCCTCGCCGCCGCCGTCGCCGTCGCCGTCGCCGCCCAAGCGAGCCACCTCCGCCCATGCGATCCCGGCAGCCCCTGCAGCCCAGCCGATCCCCCCAGCCCCCGCCGCGCCAGCCCAATCCACACCCCGTGGGCCGGTCGCCGTCCGGTCCCCGATTGTGCGGCGCCTCGCTCGCGAGCTGGGCGTTGATCCCGCACACGTCACGCCCACAGGAAGTGACGGCGCGGTCACGCGCTCAGACATCCTGCGATCGGCCGGGGGCGCACCGGATGCGGCAGCTGAAGTTCGCGATCCGGCGAGCACGGCACCGGAGCCCGCGGCACCCCTCCGCGTGCTCCGCACCGAGCGGTTCTCGCCGCTGCGCAGGGCCGTGAGCGCGAAGCTCAGCCGCAGCCGCGCCGAGATTCCGGAGGCCACTGTGTGGGTCGACGCGGACCTCACGGAGCTGTGGGAATTGCGCGGCGCGATGGCGCCCGCGGGGCAGGATCCGCCCTCGGTGACCGCGATCTTCGCCCGCTACGTGCTGCTGGCGCTCGAACAGTTCCCGCTTCTCGCCTCGCGGATCGTGGGCGACGGTGACGAGTTCGAGTGCTACGACGGGGTGAATCTCGGGATCGCGGTCGACACCGACCGCGGGCTCATGGTGCCCGTGATCCCCCACGCGAACGCCCTGAGCATTGCAGACATCAACTCGGCGCTGCGTGATCTCGCCGCCGCGGCGCGGGCCGGCCGCATCGCTCCCGCACAGTTACGCGACTCGACGTTCACGGTGAACAACTACGGCGGACTCGGCGTGGACGGATCAGCGGCAATCATCAACCACCCGGAGGTCGCGATCCTCGGCATCGGGCGAATCCTCGAGCGCCCCTGGGTCGTGGCAGGCGAGATCGTGCCCCGCCGCATTGCGCAGCTGTCGCTCGTCTTCGACCACCGCGTGTGCGACGGCGGCTACGCGGCCGGGTTTCTCCGGGCGGTCGTCGAGTTGCTTGAGCACCCACTGCGCGCGTATCCGCGGGTCTGATTGCGTGTTGCGGTGGACCCGCGAAGGATCCCCTCCCCCGTGGGCGACCCCCTGGTTGCGTGGGGGCGAAGCGCCACCTATCCTGAATTCATTACCGAACGGTCAGTCACTATTGAGACTGGTCGAGCGTCAGCCTGACAAGGAGGTCAAGCTCGTGTCGGAGAACCACGCCACCGAGACCCATTCACCGCTCCGGGTCGAGCACCGCGAGACCCACATCCACGCAACACTCAACCGCCCGGAGAAGCGCAACGCGATGGATCTCGCGGCCATCGACGCCCTCCACGAGCTGTGTACCGAGCTCGAGCGCACGCCCCAAACGCTCATCTTCTCAGGTGCCGGAGGCAACTTCGCCGCCGGGGCCGACATCGCGCAACTGCGTGACCGACGCGGCCCCGATGCGCTGACGGGGATCAACACACACGCGTTCATGCGAGTCGCGGCGCTCCCCATGCCCGTCATTGCCGTGCTTGACGGCTACGCGCTCGGCGGAGGTGCCGAGCTCGCCTACGCTGCGGACATCCGGCTGGGGACCACCGGGCTTCGCATCGGTAACCCAGAGACGAACCTCGGCATCCTCGCCGGGGCGGGCGCAACCTGGCGGCTCCCAGAGCTCGTGGGCGCGCCACTCACCGCCGAGATGCTGCTCGCGGGGCGGATCCTCACGGGCCCCGAGGCCTTCACTGCGGGACTCATTACCCACCTGCACGACAGCTTGGAGGAGGCGCTCTCCAGAGCAGAGCAGATTGCCGCCCGGATCGCCGCGCTTGACCCGCAGGCCACTCGCGCGACAAAACGTGTGCTTCGCGCGCCGCGGGAGGCCCACCCGGCGATCGACTTCGCCGAGCAGGCGACACTCTTCGAGAGTCCGGAGAAACTGCGCCGAATGACCGAGTTTCTCGAGCGAACACACCAGCAATGAGCGCTCTCCTGCCACACCCACCGCACGACGAACGGAGCCCCGATGACCCGCACACTCCAGAGCTACATCCACGACGCCTGGTGGGAGCCTGACGCTGCGGACCTCGCGGTCTCGCCAGCAACCGAGGTCTGCGACGCCGTCACCGGCGAGGTCGTCGCAGGCGTGTCGACCGCGGGGCTCGACCTTGCCTCAGTCATGGACTTCGCGCGAGCAACCGGCCAGGCGAGCCTGAGCGAGCTCACCTTCCACCAGCGCGCCGTGCTGCTCAAAGAGTTCGCGCTCGCGCTCACAGCTCGCAAGTCTGAGCTCTACGAGCTCTCGACCCACACCGGCGCGACGAAGGCTGACTCCTGGGTCGACATCGACGGCGGCATCGGGGTGCTGTTCACTTACTCGAGCAAGGGTCGCCGCGAGCTCCCGAACGCGCGCGTGCAGCTCGACGGCCCCGTCGAGGCGCTCTCGAAGGACGGCTCGTTCCTCGGCAGGCACATTCGCACCACCCTTCCGGGGGTCGCCGTGCAGATTAACGCATTCAACTTTCCGGTGTGGGGCGCGCTTGAGAAACTCGCCCCGACGTTCCTCGCGGGCATGCCGACGGTCATCAAGCCAGCAACCCCCGGGGCCTACGTGGCCGAGCATATGGTGCGGATCCTCGTCGAGTCCGGCCTGCTGCCGGCCGGTGCCGTGCAGCTCGTGACCGGCTCGATCCACGAAGTGTTCGCCCACGCGCGCCTCGGAGACGTCATCTCGTTCACGGGCTCCGCGAGCACCGCCGAGGCGCTGCGACTGCACCCTGCGGTGCAGACGGGCGGCGTGATCTTCGGTGCCGAGACCGACTCGATCAACGCTTCGGTGCTCGGCCCAGACGCGCTGCCAGGCACCCCGGAGTTCGACGCCTACGTTCGGCAGCTCGTCGCAGAGATGACGTCGAAGGCCGGGCAGAAGTGCACGGCAATCCGTCGCGCCATCGTCCCCGAAGCGGTCGCCGATGCCGTGGCAGAGGCGGTGGCCGCCAGGATCGCAGCGAAGGTTGTCGTCGGCGACCCGCGCGACGAGGCCACCACGATGGGGGCGCTCGCCTCCACCGCGCAGCGTGAGGAGGTGCTGCGGCAGGTGCAGCGCCTCGTCGACGGAGGCGGGCGGGTGCTGATCGGCGATGGCCAGTCCCCCGATCCGAGCAGCGCGTTCCTTGACCCGATCCTGCTCCGCTTCGACGACCCGCAGGCCGACCGCGCGCACGATACCGAAGCCTTCGGTCCGGTGTCGTCGATCCTCACCTACGACTCCCCGCTCGAGGCCACCGAGTTGGTCGCCCGCGGCGGCGGCTCGCTCGTGACGAGCGTGGCGTCGGCCGACTCCGAGTTCGTTGCACTGTTCACCCGTCGCATTGCCTCGGCCAACGGGCGAGTGCTCGTGCTCGACCGCACGAGCGCGCGGGCCTCGACCGGTCACGGCTCCCCGCTCCCCACACTCGTGCACGGCGGCCCCGGCCGCGCGGGCGGCGGCGAGGAGCTCGGCGGCGTGCGCTCCGTTTTCCACTACATGCAGCGCACCGCGATCCAGGGCAGCCCCGAGATGCTCACTGCCATCACAGGCGTGTGGCACGCGGGGGCGGCGACGCGCGACGATGTGCACCCGTTTCGGAGGTCGCTTGAGGATCTGCGGATCGGCGACCGCGTGGTCTCCGAGTCGCGCGAGGTGACCCTCGACGACATTTCGCACTTCGCCGAGTTCACGGGCGACACGTTCTATGCGCACACCGATGAGGAGGCGGCCGCGGCGAACCCGTTCTTCCCCGGCAGGATCGCGCACGGCTACCTGCTGCTCTCGTTTGCCGCCGGCCTGTTCGTCTCGCCTGATCCGGGGCCGGTGCTTGCGAACTACGGCCTCGAGAGCCTGCGCTTCATCACGCCGGTCTCGCCCGGCGACGAGGTGCGCGTCGCGCTCACCGCGAAGCAGATCGTGCCGCGTGAAACCGACGACTACGGCGAGGTGCACTGGGACGCGGTGCTGTCGAACCAGCGTGGCGACATCGTCGCAACCTACGACGTACTCACGCTCGTCTCCAAGCGGCCGCGCGGCTAGAGCTCGGGCCGGGCGGTGAGGCCGGGCGGTGAGGCCCGAGGGCGAGCCGGGCGGTGAGGCCTGCGGCCGAGCCGGGGCTGCCGCGCGCGGAGCTCGGTGGCGGCCCGGCGCGGTCGCTACCGGGGGCCTCGCCCGTCGGCCGCCAGCATGCCCGACCGCACGAAGGCGAGGACGGTGTCCGCGAGCGCCGCCGGCTCGTCGGGCCCGTCTGGGCGGTACCACTCGACGAGCGAGTTCACGAGGCCGAAAGTGAGGCGCGCGGCAAGCGCGGGGTCGATGTCATCGCGCGCCCCGCCCTCCGCGCGCGCGGCCTCGAATATGCGACTCAACCGCGCCGTCAGCTCGCGCCTCCTGGCCATCGCGTTGAGCTCAACGTCGGAGTTTCCGTGCAGCCGAAGCAGGAGGACGAGGTACTGCTGCCGCGCGCACGCGACGAGCACCGCCTCGCTGATAATCCGGCGGATCCGCTCGACCGCGGGCAGATCGAGGGCCTCCGCGTCGTCGAACACGCGCTCGAGCTCGCCGAGCACCCGCTCCAGCGCGATCTCGAGCATCTCGGCCTTCGAGGTGAAGTGGTGGTAGACAGCCGACTTCGACAGGCCGAGGCGCTTCGCGATCGTATCGAGCGAGGAGGCGTCGTAGCCGCGATCGACAAACACCTCAACGATCACCTCGAGCATGCTGTTCTGGTCGTAGCCTGGCCGACCCCGCCGAGCTGCCGGCGCGACATCCAAAGCCGCCATCAGATGCTCCTTCCTGCCCGGAACCACTCGGGTACCGGCCACACCGCCTCAGGGAGGATCATCCGCCCGTGTCCAAGTTACCGCAGGTCGACAAGCCGCTTGAGCTTTCCCTCAGACCGCGGCAGCGATCCCGCCGCGACGAGCTGCACGCCGAGGCTCGCGCCGACGCGCTCCTTGATGCGCGTGCGAAGCAGGTCCGCTGCTCGCTGGGCGGTCGCCCCGTCGACGCCCTCCTCTGGCTCGATGCGCACGAGCAGCTCGTCGAGCGCGCCGCGCTGCGAGAGCTCGAGCACGAAGTGCGCGGTAAGCCCGGGCACCCCGAGTGCGATCTCCTCGATCTGCGTGGGAAACACGTTGACGCCGCGCAGAATGATCATGTCGTCGTTTCGGCCGAGGATCTTCGCGATGCGCCGGTGCGCCGGCCTGGCCGTTCCCGGGTGCAGCGAGGTGAGGTCACGGGTGCGATAGCGGATCATCGGCATCGCCTCCTTTGTGAGCGTCGTGAGCACGAGCTCGCCTTGCTCGCCGTCGGGCAGCGGGGCGAGGTCCTCGCCGATGATCTCCGGGAGAAAGTGGTCTTCCCAGATGTGCGGGCCGTCTTGCGTCTCGACGCACTCGTTGCCCACTCCCGGGCCCATGATCTCGGAGAGCCCGTAAATGTCGACGGCCTTCAGGTTGAAGCGCCGTTCGAGCTCGTCGCGCATCGCGTCGCTCCACGGCTCCGCCCCGCAGATAGCGACCTTCAGGCTCGTTTCGCGCGGGTCCAAGCCCGCGGCCTCGAAGCCGTCTGCGATGGTGAGGAGGTAGCTCGGCGTGCACATGATGGCGTCGGGCTGGAAGTCGCGAATCAGCTGCACCTGCTTCGCGGTCTGCCCGCCGGACATGGGAATGACGGTGCAGCCGAGCCGCTCGATCCCCGCGTGTGCGCCGAGGCCTCCGGTGAAGAGCCCGTAACCGTAGGCGTTGTGCACGGTCCAGCCCGGGCGAACACCAGACGCGTAGAGCGACCTGGCCAAGAGATCCGCCCAGTGGTCGAGGTCCCCCTGAGTGTACCCGACAACCGTTACCCGCCCGGTCGTTCCCGACGAGGCGTGCACTCGCCGAATCTCGCTGCGCGGCACAGCGAAGAGCCCGAACGGGTAGTGCTCCCGGAGGTCCGCTTTCGTGGTGAAGGGGAGGCGAGCGATGTCGCCGAGCTCTCGGATGTCGTCGGGGGTCACACCGGCCTCGTCGAAGCGCTGCGTATAGAACGGCACATGCTCGTAGGCATAGCGCACGGTCCATTGCAGCCGCTGCAGCTGCAATCGTTCGAGCCCTTGGCGAGTGAGGAGCTCTTCGGGGTGCAGCGCGGCCGCCGCACCGCCTGGCGGCTCTTGGGGAATCTCAGCGGGTGCCATGCGGGCCTCTCTCCTGTCTCGTCTCGAAGGAGCGCCCGCGGAACTCGGCGACGACCTCGCCAGAGGATCGCGTGACGGTCACGTCGTACAGCCCGTTGCGCCCCGACAGCCAGCGCCTGGTCGCGGTCGCCGTAAGCAGCTCACCCGCTCGGCTGGCCGCGGCAAACGTGATCTCGGCACCCGCAGCGACCACTGCGTGCTCCGCCTCGTTGCAGGCGTAGGCGAAGGCGGTGTCGGCGAGCGTGAACACCACTCCGCCGTGCGTGATCCCGAAGCCGTTGGTCATGTCTTCACGCACCCGCATCGCGAGCACCGCGCGCCCCCGCTCGAGCTCAACCACGACGATGCCGTAGGCCGTTTTCGCGGCGTCCTCGCGGAGCATCGCCGTCGCAGACCACGTGGGATCGACCGGGACGTCGACCTCTACGGGGCCGTCGTGTCCCATGGGCTGGTTCGCCGGTGAACGCATGTGCACTCCATTGTGATCGTGGTATCGTGACTATATACTCACTGAATGGTCGGCAAGTAATTCACTTGACGGCAACGCTACCACCTCGATTCACCGACGAACAGGGGGAAGCTGAGCCAGCATCGTGAGCGCGCCGGCCTCACGCAAGGAGGCACCAGATGAGTCATACGACGGACCCCGACGTCGCCACGCGCGACACCGTCGGCCTGCACACCGCGGTCGGCCCGCAGACCACACTCGACGAGCAAGCGCGCTTCGACGCGATCATCGAGGCTGATCAGCGCATCGAACCACGCGATTGGATGCCCGACAAGTACCGCGCCTCGCTCATCCGCCAGATCTCGCAGCACGCCCACTCCGAGATCATCGGCATGCAGCCGGAGGCGAACTGGATCACCCGGGCACCAAGCCTCAAGCGCAAGGCGATCCTCATCGCGAAGGTGCAAGACGAGGCCGGCCACGGGCTCTACCTCTACTCCGCAGCCCAGACCCTCGGCGTCACCCGCGAGGAGATGACGCAAAAACTCGTCGACGGGCAGGCGCGCTACTCATCGATCTTCAATTACCACACGCCAACCTGGGCAGACATGGGCGCGATCGGCTGGCTCGTTGACGGCGCAGCGATCTGCAACCAGGTGCCGCTCTGCCGCGCATCGTACGGGCCCTACGGCCGCGCAATGGTGCGGATCTGCAAAGAGGAATCGTTTCACCAGCGGCAAGGGTTCGAGATCCTCTACGAACTCTCGCACGGCACCCCCGAACAAAAACAGATGGCCCAAGACGCGGTGAACCGCTGGTACTGGCCCTCGCTCATGATGTTCGGGCCCAGCGACGACGCCTCCCCGAACTCTGCCCAGTCGATGAAGTGGAAGATCAAGCGGTTCTCGAATGACGAGCTGCGCCAGCGCTTCGTCGGCATGTGCGTTCCGCAGTTCGAGGCGCTCGGCCTCGAATGCCCGGACAAGGATCTCAGATTCGACGAGGCCACCGGCGCATGGATCTCCGGGCCCCTCGACTGGAACGAGTTCCGGGAGGTACTTGACGGGCGCGGCCCCGCCAACAGCGAACGGCTCAGCCACCGGCGCACCGCTCACGAAGACGGTGCCTGGGTGCGGGAGGCCGCTGCCGAATACGCCAGGAAGCAGCGGCTGCGCGCTCGCGCCGCGGCCTGATCCGCAACACCGAAGGAGAGACAACGATGTCGACACCAGGAGAACTCGGAACTGAGATCTGGCCGCTGTGGGAGGTATTCATCCGCGCGAACCGCGGCCTCAGCCACGTCCACGCGGGATCCCTCCACGCCCCCGACGAGGCGATGGCGCTACGCAACGCCCGCGACCTCTACACGAGGCGCAACGAGGGGGTCTCGATCTGGGTGGTTCCGGCCGCCGCGATCACCACGAGCGACCCTGGCTCGAAGGGAGCCTTCTTCGAATCCCCCGCCGGCAAGAACTACCGCCACGCCGTGTACTACACGCGGGCCGAGGGGGTGAAGCACCTGTGACCGAGAGCCTGAAGACCCGCGACGCTGCGGCGCTGCACGGCAGCGTGAGCGTCGACGAACTGCGGCTTGCCGAAGAGCTGCCAGGCTCGGGCGGGCAGGCCAGCGCAGACGTCGCCGAATACGCCATGTGGCTCGGCGACGACGCGCTCATCATGTCCCAGCAGCTCGCCTGGTGGATCTCGCGCGCGCCAGAGCTTGAGGAAGACCTCGCCCTCTCAAACATCACCCTCGACCTCCTCGGCCACGCACGCGCGCTGCTGCACTACGCCGGCACCGCGACGGGGCGCTCCGAAGACGACCTCGCCTTCTGGCGCGACGAGCCAGAGTTTCGCAACGCGTGGATCGTGGAGCAGCCGGTCGGCGGTTTCGGTGACACGATCGCACGGCTGTTCCTGCTCTCCGCCTACCAGCTGCAGCTCTACCGCGCCCTTCTCGACAGCCCCGACGCGTCGCTCGGGGCCATCGCGGCAAAGGCCGAGCGCGAGGTGAGCTACCACGTCGATCACGCCGCGCAGTGGGTGCTGCGCCTGGCGGGCGGAACCGAGCTCTCGCGGGAGCGGATCATCGCCGGGTTCGAACGCGCGTGGCCCTTCGTCGCCGAACTCTTCACGGACGAGGCGCTCACCGACCGGCTCGAAGGCTTGGCCCCGCGCCCCTCGGCGCTGCGGCAGGGCTTCGACAGCGCAGTCGCCACGGTATTCGCTGAGGCAGAGCTGGCGGTGCCGGAGGTGCAGCCCGCCCACGCTCGCGGCCGCGCCGGGCACCACAGCACCCACATGGGTTACATCATCGCCGAGCTCCAGTGGCTCGCGCGTCGACACCCCGGTGCGACATGGTGACCCGGCTGCGCCCCACCGACTCGGCCGCCGCCCGCGTGTGGGACATCGCGGCACAGGTGCCCGACCCAGAGGTGCCCGTGCTCACGATTGAGGATCTCGGGGTGCTCCGAGACGCCACGGTCACCGCGGGCGAGGTGTCTGTCGTGCTCACCCCCACCTACTCCGGCTGCCCGGCCATCGACCAGATGCGCGACGACGTCACCGCCCGGCTGCATGAGGCCGGCTACGCACGCGTGCGCGTCACCACCACGCTCTCGCCCGCCTGGACCACCGACTGGATGAGCGAGGACGGCAAGCGCAAACTCGCCGCCTACGGCATCGCACCGCCGCACGTGCGATCCGCCCTCGGCGACGGGCCAGTGCGACTCCAGCTCTCCATCAAGTGCCCCCGCTGCCACTCCCCCAACACCCGCGAGGTCTCCCGCTTCGGGTCGACCGCCTGCAAAGCCCACTACGAGTGCCTCGCCTGCCTCGAGCCCTTCGACTACTTCAAACCGCACTAGCGGGTGCCGCAGCCCCGACTGATCTCCCCGCTCCGATCCACCCGTTTCGATCCACCCGTTTCGATCCATCCCGGCGCTGAGCCACGAAAGGGACGAGCCATGGCCGCAATTAACCTCGGCGCGAAGAAGCGCGCGACGTTCCACGACCTGCGCGTGGTGCAGTTACGCCCCCTCACCGCCGCGAGCGTGGAGGTCACGTTTGAGGTGCCAGCGCACCTCGCGGGCGAGTACCACTACCTCGCAGGCCAACACCTCGCGCTCCGCACCACCATCGACGGAGACGACCTGCGCCGCTCCTACTCGATCTGCCGGCCGCCAGCAGACGGCCGCATCTCGGTCGCCGTGAAGCGAGACCACGGAGGCGTCTTCTCGACGTGGGTCAACGACGAGCTCCGCGTCGGCGACAGCCTGCAGGTCATGACGCCGCAGGGCGCATTCACCTCCAACCTCGACGAACTCACGGGCAGACACGTGGTCGGCATCGCCGCCGGCTCCGGGATCACCCCCGTCATCACCATCGCGCACCACGTGCTCGAGGCGTCCGACTCCTCACGCTTCGATCTGCTCTTCACCAACAGATCCTCCGCCGACGTCATGTTCGTCGAGGAACTCTCTGACTTGAAGGATCGCTTCCCCGACCGCTTCGCGCTGCACCACGTCCTATCGCGCGAACAACGCTCGGCCCCGATCATGTCGGGCAGGCTCGACGAGGAGCGGCTGCGCACCATTCTCCGCGCGGTGATCCCCGCGAGCATGCCCGATGAGTGGGTGATCTGCGGCCCATTCGACCTCGTACAGCTCTCGCGCGACCTGCTCGCCGAGCACGGCGTCGATCCCTCCCACGTGCGCTTCGAGCTGTTCACCACCGGCGAGCCGGGAAGCGCGCCGCGAGCGCGGCCCGTCGAGGTCCGCGCCGGCGAGGAGGTCGTCACGATCGACTTCACCCTCGACGGCACCTCCTCCTCCGTGGAGAGCCCGGTCGCGGCGAACGAGACCGTGCTCAATGCGGCGCTGCGGGTGCGCCCCGACGTGCCCTTCGCGTGCGCGGGCGGGGTGTGCGGCACCTGCCGAGCCCACGTCACCGAGGGTTCCGTGTCGATGACCGAGAACTACGCGCTCGAGGCCGACGAGATCGAACGCGGCTTCGTGCTCACCTGCCAGTCACACCCCCAGTCCGAACGCCTCGTCATCAACTACGACGCGTAACCCAGAAAGGTCCAGGCATGTCGCAAGAAATCACTCTGACCATCACAGACGGTGTCGCCGAAATCATGCTCAACGCGCCAGCACGGCTGAACGCGCTCGGGCCCGACATGCTGCGCGGGCTGTCAGACGCATACGCCGAGGCGGCGGCAGCGAACGTGCGCGCGCTCCTGCTCCACGGTGAGGGCCGCGCCTTCTCGGCCGGCAGAGACATCTCGGGCGTCGACCCGCGAAACGACGACGTTTCCGGCTACCTCGGCGGACTCGTCGAGCCGCTCCTCGCCCAGATGAGCGAGTTCCCTGCGCCAACCTTCGCGAGCGCCCACGGCGCCTGCCTCGGCGTCGGCCTCGGGCTGCTCATCGCGACCGATGTCGTCTACGTCGCAGAATCAGCAAAGATTGGGAGCCCGTTCGCAAATCTCGGCGCGACCCTCGACTCCGGCGGGCACGCACTCTTCTACGAGCGGCTCGGCGCGCACCGCACGCTCGACCTCATCTACACCGCCCGCCTCATGAGCGGCGCGGAGGCCGTCGCGGCGGGGCTCTTCTCGCAGTCGTTCCCGGACGACGAGGTGCTCGAGGCTACCCGCGCCGCCGCGACCAACGCAGCGCGCGGTGCGACGCAGGCATTCCTCACCTCGAAGGAGCTCATCCGTGAGCTGCGCGACCGCCGCGTGGGGCTCTGGGAGTCGATGTCCGCGGAGAACCGCGCGCAGGCGGCGCTGTGCGATACGCCGGACTATCGCGAGGGCTTCGCCGCGTTCCAGGAGAAGCGCACGCCCACGTTTGGCGGCGAGGCCGCCGGTGCCGCCCCGCATCCCGACCGACCGGAATAATGGCTCTTCACAGTCGAAGGTGCAGACCTCAGCGATGACGAGCGCTCAACAGCCATGACCTCAGCGAGGTCATGGCTCCTTTGCTGCCGATTACCCCTGACTTCGCTGAGGGGATGTCTACTGAGCGTGGTTCGGGTTGGGGTTGCTTCGCTGCGAGCCATTGGGTCGGAGGAAACCGCCCAGAGCAACCGGGCGCCGCCAGCCGGGTAGCGAGCGCGGGAGCCCCCGCAACACTCAGGCCTGAGCCACTTCCGCTTCAGCACGCCCTCGTGCCGACGTTCGTGCTGGCGGCTGCCGCGGGCGCTTCGCGCCCTTGCCGGGCAGGGCAGAGGGGCGCGGGTCGTGTAGGTTGCGCAGCTCCCGAGGTGCGTTCGTCGGGCGCGGCAGTTGCGGCCTTCCAGCGAATTGGGCAATACCGCGCCCCTCACGGTCCCTTGCCGATGCCGGAAGCGGCTACACCCTCGCTTGCAAAGCGCCCGATTCATTCAGACCGACCCTTGTGAGGGCCAAAAACGGGTCGGAATGGATTACACGGGGGGTCGGGGTTGTCCACACGCCTCCGCTGCAGGGCCCGGGCGCAGCAAAAAACCCGGCCCCCACTCAGTGTGGGCCGGGTTTCTGCAATGTCTTCCAACATTCACTTGGGTGGCGGGTGAGAGATTCGAACTCACGTAGCTTGCGCGTCTGATTTACAGTCAGATCCCTTTGGCCGCTCGGGCAACCCGCCTTTGGTCGCGCGAACACGACCAGGAAATAACATTACCGGCTCAGCGCGCCGAACGGAAATCGAATTCGCTCGCGTCGGCATGTCAAGATTGTTCCATGCCCTCGCTGCCCCCGAACTACGCGCTCCAGACTGCCCGTGGCCTCACCGAGCTCACGCCCCGCACCTTCCACGACATTGCGCGGCTGCGGCAAGAAGTCTTCGTCATCGAGCAAGAGTGCGCCTACCTCGATCTCGATGGGCGCGACGCCGAGAACACGACCGAACAGTTCTGGATCGAGGCCGCGCGCCAAACTGCCGGCACCGAGGCAACCGCCTCACCCGGCGAGCAGGCCCCAACGATCGTACCCACAATCGCGGCAACGCTTCGCGTGCTCGCCGAGGAGGACCGGGAGCCCGGCCTGCACGCGGTCGGGCGGGTTGCTACTGACGCCGCACACCGCGGAAAGGGTCTCGCGGCAGCCCTCATGACCGCAGTGCTCGCGGAGTATGGCAGCGGGCCACTCGTGCTGGAGGCACAGTCGCACCTCACCGGCTGGTACGGCAGGTTTGGTTTCGCGCCGGACGGAGCGGAATACCTCGAGGACGGGATCCCGCACACCCCGATGCGTCGCCCCGCGACGGGGCCCGCGACGACCCCGAACTAGTGGTCAGTTAGCGCCGCTGAGGCGACGATTTCGCCGAGCTCGGTGCGCAAACTGACCAGGAGTTGATGTGCGGGGTGGGGTGGGTGAGTTGGGGCGGGTGACTTGGGGCGGCGCGGCGCGGGCGCAGACGCGACCACGCTGGCTCAGCACTCGAGGCCGAGCGCTTCCAGCCGGTCGAGCCAGGCGTCAGCGGTCGCATCGTCGAACGGGGGCGACTGCTCCCGCACCCGCGCTTCGAGCTCGAGCGCCAAACCCTCAAGCCGCTCCATCACCTCAGCCGGGTAGCCGAATTCGGCGGCGTGCTCGGCCCACTCGTCGCGGTCATCCACCCAGGTGCCGCGCGCGCCCTCGACGCGCACCACGTCGAGGTCCATGTCGATTCCGGTCACGAGCAGAGGATCTTCGTCCCACCGGATGTCCCACCCGAGGTCGATGTAGACGCGCATCCCCTTGGGGTGGCTGCGATTTACCGTGAGCGTGAAGTCTGCGTGCCGCAGGCCCGCACCTTCCAGCCCGGCAAGCGCCGCATCGGCACCGGCAGCGGCACCGGCACCCGCGCTATCACCCGCACCGAGCGCGGGTATCAGCGTGACGCTCGGCCCCGTCACGGTGAAGGCTCGGCCGGGCCTGACGCTCGCCCAGCCGACCGTCTGCCCCACCCAGTCGCCCCACTCGTCAGCGCCGAGGTAGACGCAGTCGTGCCGCCAGTGCGGTGAGCCATCCCACTTGCGCCACTGGAAGACCAACGCGGTTCCTGGCTCTGGGCGCCCGCTCGCGCGGGGCGAAAGTGACGGCTCAGCCGGAGTCGGCCTCATCCGTCGAGCAGCGCGTCGAGGCCGGGCGCGACCTCCGCGAGGCCGTGGCGTTCGGCCCGCACCGAGATCGATTGTTCCCGCAGCAGCGTGAGCAACTCAACGGGCCCAGCCATCGTCACGGGTTCTGCCCAGAGGGCTGCGCGGTCGAGCCCGCCCATCCACTCGGCGACACGCACCCGGTCGCCTCCGATGAGCCGCACGCGCCGCGCGACGGAACCGTCTGGCCCCGTCGGCCCCTCCGCGGCAAGCCGCTCGAGCCAGGCGTCGTCGCGTTCGAGCGAGACCTCGATGCCCTGCGCAGCGAGCAGCTCCGACACTGTCGGCGGCAGCACAGTTCCCGTGGACACGGTGAGGCGGGCCCGCACGAGGAGCGCCGCGGCGAGCACGCGGAACAGCCCGGCAACCGAGCCGTTCTCTGCGAGCCGCACGTGCACCGCGACCGGGAAGGTGCGTAGTGCGTTGCGTTCGACGCCGAGCCCGATGGTGTCTGCCACGACCCCGAGGTCGGTCTGCCAGGTGAGCTGGTCGCCGAGGGCGGCCCTGCGGAGTTCGTCAAACTCTTCGTAGCTGAGGGCGCTCTGCGCTGCCTCGATGAGGAGTGCCACCTCGGGCGTGAGTCCGCGCAGGTGCAGGGTGTCGCTGCGTTGGCCGAGCCTGCGCTCCCACGAGCCCTGCGCGACGAGCCAGTGCGGGCCCCCGCTGAGGGCGGGCATGCCCATGACAGCGTCGTTCCAGCCGCCGTAGGGTTGCCGCTCGATGCGGGCCGCGCTCGTCGCCCGGTTCACGGTGAGGCTGGCGGCCTGCACGCTGTCGAGCCAGCCAAGGGTCTCATCTTCGTCCCACGACTGGATCCCTGCGACGGCACCGCTTCCGCCGGCGTTCTGCTGGGACACGGCGTCGCTGAGCATCTGCGCGGTGCTCACGCCGATGAGGGGAAGCCCCCGCGCATCGTCCCAGAACGGCGCCCCCGGGGAGACGCCCAGCCGCACGCCGGGCGACCAAAGCCTTCCGGCGCTGTCGAGCTGTTCGGGGCGCACGAGCCATTCCTCACCCGGGCCGAGTTCGGTGAGCGCAGCGAGGGCTGCCGGGCCGGGGGGCGCGGCGAGCGGCCCGACGTCGAAGCTAAGGGGGTCAGCGCCGCGCGGCCGTGCGGAGTCCCCGACCCGCAGGCGCCGGACGGCGTCAGCGAGCGCGGCACGGAAGCTGCGCGAGCGCGCGACGCTGGCGAGCAGGATCACGGCGTTCGTGCTGCCGAGCGAGGTCTGCGTACCGCGGAACGCGGAGTCAATGATGTCGGCGATCGCGCGCTCTCGTTCGGCCGAGGGGGTGATGAGCATCGACCCGCGCGCGGTGAAGTGGCCCTCGACACGGAGGTCTGGTCGGCGGCGGGAGAGGTCGCGCCCGAGCGACCGGTCCCCAAGCACGACGGCGCGGTCAACGTGCGGGCTCGCGCCGAGCGCCGCGAACGCCTCTTCCCCGACGACGCTCACCGGGCGGATCGCGCCGGGCGTGAGGCCTCCGGCCTCCCACTCTTCAACACAGGCTGTCGCGGCGGCGAGGGCCCCGGGCGACACCGCCCACAGCGCCCCCGAACCACTCGCGAGCACGGCGAGCACGGCTGCGGCCTGGGGCGCGATGGGGGCTGAGGCGTCGGCGACGACGAGCACGAGCCGGTCGGGCACATAGGTTGCTCCGCGGACGACGCGGAGCCCGTCGGCGAGCTGGGCGGCGTAGCGGGCCGCGTCGATGACGTGGTTCACCGCGGCGTCGAGCTCCGGGAACGGTGCGCCCGTTTCTGCCGCGAGCTCAGTGATGAGTCGGTCGCGGGCTGCGGCGGTCGCGAGCGCGACGCGGCGGAGGCGAACCGCGCGCCCCTCGTGGCGCAGCTCGGCCCAGCGCTGCGCGGCCTCGCGGGCGGCGAGCGCTGCCGCGTCGGGGTGCAGGTCTGCGTCGGTGAGTGCGATGGTCTCGTCGAGCCGGGCCCCCTGTTCAGCGGTTTCCCCGGCCCTGCGAAGCAGCGCACGCGCCCACTCGCGGTTGGCGGGGAGACTGCCGTCGGTGGGCGGTTCGTTCGCGAACCCGGTGCGTGACACGACGGGGATCGCGCGCAGCGGTGCCGCTGCCTCGAGTACGATCTCGCCGGTCGCCTCGCGCGCGAGGCCGAGCACGGCGGCGGTGAGTCCGCCGGTGTCTTGCGTCGCGGGCTCGTCGGGGGCGCGGTAGAAGAGGGCGCTGTCGCGCTCAGACGGATCCCACTCCCGTGCACGCTGTTGCTGCCGGTGGCTGGGCTGGGGTGGCTGCGTCGCGCGCGTAGCCGCGTCACGGAGCTCGGTGAGCGTGAGCGGGCCGGCGGAGTGGTCTGCCGCTTCGGCAAGCAGGCCGACGAGGTAGCCGACGACCTCGCCGTATTCGCCCTTGGGGGTGACGGGGAGTCGCAGGCGCACCTCGGGGGCCGGTTCCTCGGCCAGTATCCGTTCGGCGAGCTCGGTGGCGAGGCCGCAGCGCAGTTGGATCGCGAACAGCTTCTCAGCCCCCAGCCGGGTGGCCGCTTCGAGCGTCGCCGCGACGACCAGCGGATCCTCACTCGCGATCACCGGCCGCAGCACGGCGGCTCTGCCCGGTTCGAGCGCGACCTCGATGAGCCGCAGAAGCTGCGCGGTCCGTTCGGCTGCGTCTTCGATCACGGGCACCGGTAGGCCGCTGTGGATCGAGGCTGCCCGCTCAGCCGCCGCCACCTGCGAGAAGCCGATCACGGCTTCGACGGGGGCACCGCCGTCTGCGACGCGCCTGCGCGCGAAGCGGTGGATCGCCGCGTAGCTCTCCCACGATTCGGGCAGCTCGGCAAACAGCCGCACGCCCACTTCGAGGCGGTCGAGCTCGGCGCACGCGAGCGCGCGCTCAAGGAAGTCGCCGAGTTGCTTCGCCCACACCGTGTCGCGTGGCTCAATGATGAGCCGCACGTCGTGGGCGAGTGCCGCCTCAAGCACCGGGCGCGCCCGTGCTGCGGCGAGCGCGACGTCTGTTTCGATCGACCACTCGGTGGCATTGGGTACGAGCCGCGCTGGATCAAACGCGAGATCCTTCACCGCCGGGTGCTCGGCGAGCGCGATGAGCCGCTGCGCTTCGGTGTCGCCGCCAACCTCGCCGAACACTTCTGCGCCGTGGAGGGCGAGGAGTACGGAGTGGCCGTGCTCCCGGTAGCCGCGGAGCGTCTCGGTGAGTGCGGTGAGGCGGCCCGGGAGCTTGACCTGGAGCAGCACGTCGGGGAGGCGCGCGAGCAGGTTTTTCCGCACCGCGGGCCGCACCGCCCACGGCAGTCCGAGCGATGCGAAGCCGCCGGCGCGCAGCAGCAGCCGGTCGCGGGTAGGCATGCGTTCCGGGAGCTCGCCGCGGGTCACCTCGCGCAGCCCGAGGGCCGCGGTGAACGCGTCGGAGGTGCCGAACAGCGCGTCGATGAGTCGCCGAGTGAAGTCGAGGCTCTCGGGGTTGGCCGCGAGGTCGCCGAGCAGGGTGGTGCGGGTCTCTTGCCGTTCCTCACCGTCTGGGGTAGCTGCCTCGACCCAGTTGCGTACCCGCTGCTGTGCGGCATCTGCGACAGACTCCCACAGCGGCGCGCCTTCTGCCCGTTCGTCTCCCATGTCCCCACTCTAAGGCGGGCACCTCTCGAAACCCCGGGAACACGCGAGAGCCCCGCGCACCTTTCGGCGTGCGGGGCTCTGGCTATTCAGCGGGCAGGGAGGGCTATTCGACCTTCTCTGCTTCGGCGAGGATCGCCTCGGGGATCGTCGCCCCCATGCGCTTTGCCGCGTCCTCGTTGACGACGTAGGCAAACTCCTTGGAGACCTCAACGGGCATCGTCGCGGTCTCGGCACCCTCGAGCACCTTGATCGCCATCTCGCCGGTCTGGTAACCGAGCTTCGTGTAGTCGATACCGAGCGTGATGACGGCTCCGTTCTCGACCGTGCCAGCCTCGGCACCAATCACGGGGATCTGCTTATCTTCTGCGACCTGCACGAGCGACGCGAGGCCCGCAACGACCATGTTGTCGGTCGGCACGTAGATAGCGTCGACGTCGCCGAGCGCCTCGGTGGCTGCGGCGATATCGTTCGCGGTGGTGACGGTCTTCGTGACGACCTCGAGGCCGAGCGGGCCGGCCGCCTCGGTGACGGCGTCAACCTGCACCTGCGAGTTCACCTCGCCAGAGGCGTAGACGATGCCAACCTTCTTAGCCCCAGGCACGACCTCCTGGAGCAGGGCGAGCTGCTCGTCGAAGGGCGCGAGGTCACTCGTGCCGGTGATGTTGCCGCCTGGTGCCTCGTTCGACGCAACGAGCTGTGCCTCGACGGCGTCGGTGACGGCGGTGAAGAGGATGGGCTTATCGGTGATTGCCTGCGCGGCGGTCTGCGCCGACGGTGTTGCCGCTGCCAGCACGAGGTCGAGGTCAGCAGACGAGAAGCTCTGTGCGATGGAGACGGCGGTCGCCTGATCACCGTTGGCGTTCTGGTCGTCCCACTCAACGTCGATGTCCGCGTCGTCGAAGGCCTGCTTGAAGCCCTCGGTCGCCGCGTCGAGCGCGGGGTGCTGCACGAACTGGCTGACACCGATCTTGTAGGAAGCCTTGGCGTCGTCACCTGACTCGGTCTCGGCCGGGCTGGAGGAGCATGCGCTCAGAGTCAGCGCGGCCACAGCGAGGCCAGCGAGAGCGATGCCTGAACGGCGGAACGAGGTCATTCGCATAGTAATCGGTCCTTCTTCAAGTCTGCCGCTGCAGCTCCGCAGCGGCGCGGGAAACGGTAAAGGCCTTAGCCGTTTCCAGCATCGTACCCGGTGCCGAGGGGGCCCCTCACGGGCTTGGGGGTGAACAGTTACGCAAACGAGACGGGCACGCCGCCCCGACGGCGGTTAGGCGAGGAGTGCCCGGTCGTCGAAGCTTGCGCCCTTGATCTTCGCGAACTCGGCGAGCAGCATCGGGACGGTGAGGCCCGCCTTCTGCTCCGCGTCCGCTTCGAACACGATTCTGCCCTCGTGCATCATGATGAGCCGGTTTCCCAGCTTGATCGCCTGCTCCATGTTGTGGGTCACCATGAGCGTCGTGAGGTTGCCCTCGGTCACGATGCGCTCGGTGAGATCCGTCACGAGCGCTGCGCGCTGCGGGTCGAGCGCGGCGGTGTGCTCGTCGAGGAGCAGGATCCGCGGCTGGGTGAACCCAGCCATCAGCAGCGACAGCGCCTGGCGCTGCCCGCCCGAGAGCAGGCCGACCTTCGCGGTGAGTCGGTTCTCGAGGCCAAGCTCGAGCGACTCGAGTTCGGTGGTGAAGCGCTCGCGGCGGGCCTTCGTGATGCCGAGCCGCAGCCCGCGGGGCTTGCCGCGCTGCAGCGCGAGGGCGAGGTTCTGTTCGATCGTCAGGTCGGGCGCGGTTCCCGCCATCGGATCCTGGAAGACACGGCCGACGAAGCGGGCCCGCTTGAACTCCTTGAGACGCGCGACCGACGCCCCATCGATGGTGATGTCACCCGAGTCGATCGGGTAGCGGCCCGAGATCGCGTTAAGCAGCGTCGACTTGCCCGCGCCGTTCGACCCGATCACGGTCACGAAGTCGCCCTCGGCAAGCTCAAGGTTCACGTCGACGAGCGCGCGCCGCTCGTTGACGGTGCCGGCGAAGAAGGTCTTAGAAATGCTGGTGATGTTCAACATGGTTATGCCCCCTTCGCTGCGGCGGCTGCCGGTTCGGTCAGTGGCTCCGGTTTCCGGTTGCCGCGGTTCTTCCACGACGGGATCCGCTTGAGGAAGCCCCAGCGCGGCAGCAGCAGCGCAGCGACCACCAGCAGGGCCGTCATGAGCTTCATGTCGTCCTGGTTGAAGCCGATGCGGAGGGCACCGAAGATGATGATGCGGTAGAGCACCGCGCCGACAATGACGGCGAGCGTCGCGAGCCAGATCCACCGCTGCCCGAGGAGCGCCTGGCCGAGGATCACTGATGCGAGACCCACGAGGATCACACCGATGCCCATGCTGATGTCTGCGACACCGTTGAACTGCGCGATGAGCGCGCCCGCGAGACCGACGAGGCCGTTGGAGAGCGACAGCGTCAGGATCTTCATGCCGTCGGTGTTGACGCCGAAGCTGCGGATCATCTGCTCGTTGTTGCCCGTCGCCTGAATCGCGAGTCCCACATCGGTCGACAGGAACCAGTCAACGAGCAGCTTGAAGAAGAGCACAACCGCGAGGAAGATCAGCACGACGTACCACGTCTTCCCCATGAGCCCGGCCTCGCGCAGCGGGCTGATCAGGGTGTCCTCGCGGAGGAACGGAAGGTTCGACTTGCCCATGATGCGCAGGTTGATCGACCACAGCGCGATCATCGTGAGGATGCCGGCAAGCAGCCCGTCGATTTTGCCCTTCGTGTGCAGGATGCCGGTGACGGCGCCTGCGATCATGCCCGTCACGCCGCCTGCGAGCGTCGCCAGCAGCGGGTTCTGCCCGGCATGGATGAGGGCGGCCGCGGTCGCGGCACCGGTCGTCAGGCTGCCATCAACCGTCAGGTCTGGGAAGTTCAGCACCCGAAAGGTGAGATATACCCCGAGAGCGAAAATGCCGTAAAGAAGTCCAACTTCAATTGCGCCAATCACGTCGCGCCTCCTGGTGTGTCTTGGATTGTTCTGCGTGTTCCGGCGCCAGTGCCGAGAACGATTCCACAGTTGTTCACAGTCGCGCCGCCGCCGATCCTGCGACCTCGATCACGGCGTCGTTCTCGTGCGGTGCTCCGATCGAGACGCGAACTCCGTCGCCGGGGAAGCAACGAACAGACACCCCGCGAGCGCTGAACACGTCATTGACTGCCTCGCTCGCGTCTCCTGCGGGGATCCACACAAAGTTCGCCTGCGAGTCGATGACCGGCAGCCCTGCGGCGCGGAGCGCGGTAATCACGCGTGCGCGCTCAGCGACAAGCACGTCGACGCGCTCCTGCAGCTCGGCCTCGGCGGCAAGCGATGCGACGCCGCCGACCTGCGCGAGCGCGCTCATACCGAACGGAATCGCGGCCTTGCGCAGCGCCTCAGCGACGTCCGGCTGCGCGACCGCGTACCCGATCCGCAGACCGGCGAGGCCGTACGCCTTCGAGAACGTGTGCAGCACCGCGACGTTCGGGTAGCGCTTGAAGAAGTCGAGCCCGACAGCGGAGTCCGAGTCAACGTTGAAGTGCACGTACGCCTCGTCGAGCACGACGAGCACGTTTTCGGGTACCCGCGCGAGAAACGCTTCGACCTCGGCATGCGTGACGACGGTGCCCGTCGGGTTGTTCGGGTTGCACACGAAGATGAGCTTCGTACGCTCGGTGATCGCGTCGGCCATGGCCGGCAGGTCGTGCTTGCCGTCGGCATCAAGCGGCACCTGGCAGGGCGTCGCGCCCGCAAGCTGCACCAGAATCGGGTAAGCCTCGAACGACCGCCACGCGTACATGACTTCGTCGCCCGCGCCGGCGAGCGCGTGAATGAGCTGGGAGGCTACCTCCACCGATCCCGCACCAAACGCAAGGTTTTCCGGTTCAACGCCGAGCCGTTCTGCGAGGGCCGCGGTGAGCTCCGGTGCCGCGATGCTCGGGTAGCGGTTCACCGAGCTCGGAATCGCGGCGGTGATCGCGTCGAGCACCGAGGGCAGCGGATCGTAGGGGTTCTCGTTCGAGGAAAGCTTCGCGCTCAGCCCATCGGGGCCGAGCTGCGCAGGCTTCCCTGCACGGTAGGAGGGAATTCGCTCAAACCCGGAACGGATCGACACTGACATGAGGGGTCTCGCTTTCGAAGAGGCTGCATCAATCCTACGCTTCGGGCGGGCTGCCGTGCGCGGCATCCGCCCGCCCGCGGCCCGCCCGTGCCCGCCACGCGTCCCCGAGACGACGCAAATGTGTCTGCGCCCGGCACTGAATACGCGTTTGCGCGCTCGGGCCCGGGTGCGGTGGGGCTGGGTCGGCTGGGCTGGGCCGGCTGGGCTGGGCCGGCTGGGCCTGCGCCGGGTGGGGCTGGGCCTAGGCCGCGCCGCCGAACTCTCCCGTGGCGACGATGATCGCGCGTGCGAGCACCGCGTCGCGCATCATGAAGCCGAGCACCGCGGGCGTTGCCTGCGGGTCAATCTCGATGTGCTCGACGTTGAGCGCATGGACGACGAACCAGTAGTGGTGGACTCCGGTGCCCTCGGGCGGACCTGCGCCAACAAACGCGGGCTCGCGCTGCTCGTTCGGCATCGTGATCGCGCCCTCAGGCAGCAGTGCACGACCGGCTTCCCCCGGAGCGCCCGCGCCAGCGGGGAGATCTGTGACGCTCGCGGGAATGTTCGCGACCGCCCAGTGCCAGAACCCCGACCCAGTCGGGGCATCGGGATCGAAGCAGGTCACGGCAAAGCTCTTCGTCTCGGCCGGGAACCCCGACCAGCTCAGCTGCGGGGAACGGTTCGAGCCGCCCGCGCCCTCGCCGTAGAGCTCGGCGGGGAGCGGCTCACCGTCTTGAATATCGGTACTCGTCAGGACGAACCCTGGTTTCTCCGGCATCCCGGCGTACGGGTTCACAGCGCCGCGACTCGGATGACTTGTCATGTTCGCTACGCTACCCGGGAACACTCGTTCTGGGTAGCGTGCACCCGATAGACTGGGTGGAATAACAGCGACGCAGCAGTGATGTGGACAGGAGTACAGCATGGCGATCACAACTGGCTCCGAGCGCGCACGCGGCGCACTCTCATACCTTCGACGCAAGATCTCCACCGGCGAGTGGGCGGTCGGCGAGCGAATCCCGATCGAACCCGAGCTCTCCGAGCAGATGGGTGTTGGCCGTTCGACGGTGCGCGAGGCAGTGCGCTCGCTCGCGAGCATGGGAATGCTTGAGACCGCGCCAGGCCGCGGCACATTCGTTCGCTCAGCTTCGCCGACGAGCTCGCTGCTCGACGAGTTTCTCGCAGACTTCTCGCTTGAGGAGATCCTCAGCTACCGCCGCGCCCTCGAGGTCGAGGCCGCGCAGCAGGCAGCCCTGCACCGCTCAGACGAAGACCTTGCGGCGCTCGAACGTGCCACGATTGAAGAGGTCGGCTGCTCGCGCTGCCCCGTTCTGAGTCTCTCGGACTCGGGCGACGGCGCATTCGACAGCCGCTTCCACCGTCTCATCTTCGACGCGGCAAAGAACCGGCTGCTGGCCGCGCTCTACGCCGGCATCAACGACCAGTTGCGCACCCCGCAGCACCGCGGGCGACTCGCGAACGTCGCGACCGGAGCCGAGATGGAGCGCGATCACCACCGAGTGCTCGACGCGATCCGCCGCCGCGACTTCATTGACGCCGTGCACGCGATGGTCGACCACGTCGACCACGACGTCGTCATCGTGAACGACCAGCAGGAGGTCGTTCCCCCGCTCGCGCGCACCCCGGAGCAGCAGCAGCGCATCGACGATGTGCGCGACAGCCGCCCCGCGGCCGTCTAGCCGGCAACTCTCCGCTGCCTCATCCTGAATCCCCCGTGTAATCCATTCCGCCCCGTGTACGGCCCTCGCAAGGCTCGGTCCAGGTTAATCGGGTCGGTGAGGATGCGAGGGGCGGCACCCTGCGAGGGGCAGGACGTACACTCGCAGCTCTGACGAGCCGCGAGCCGCGAGTTCGCAACGATCTAGCTCGCAGTGAAGACCCGTAAGGCATCACGCACGAGCGTGGCGCCCTTCACGCCGCCGTAATTCGCGGCGAAGCGCTCATCGGCGACATACATCTCGCCGAGTCCCCGCACATAGGGGAAGAACTGCTCGCCACTTGGCGCCCCCGGAAAGCCCTCGAGCCAGGCGATGTGCCGGGCAGCGAGCGCCTGCGAAACCTCCGAGGCGGGATCCTCCCCCGCGTCTGCCGCTGCGCTCCAATCGGCGTTGAGCGCGCCAACGTCCTGCTGCCACCGCTGCTGTTCGCTCCCGGTGAGCCCGCGCCACCAGCGATCACTCTTCGCGTAGGCGTCCTTCCCCCAGCGCTCGGTGACCTCCTCGCGGTGTGCGGTGTGGTCGAATCCTTCGAACATGTTCGCGTTCATGAGTCCTGTCCTTTCGTGTGGTGAGGTGAGGGCCGCGATCGTGCGTTGAACTGCGCCGATCTGCGTGTCGATCCGCCCGCGCTCGCGCCTGAGCAGTTCGAGGTGCGCGGTGAGGAGCGTCGCCTCGGCCGCAGCGGGGTCGCTGCCCTCGCCGCGCGCGTCCTGCGCGGCGAGCACCTCGGCGATGCGGTCAAGTCCAAGGCCGAGCTCGCGCAGCAACAGCACCCGCTGCAGCCTGACGAGCGCGCGGTCATCGTAGAAGCGGTAGCCATTGCCGCCGACTCGCGACGGCCGCACGAGGCCCAGGCTGTCGTAGTGCCGCAGCGTGCGCGAGGTGGTTCCCGCCGCGCGCGCTGTCTCTTGGATGGAATACTCCATGACGGCTCCTTTCTGCCCTCGGAGACAACGTTAAAACTTGACGTTACGTCAATGTCAAGGCCAAGTTTGCTGCACCATGCCGCGACAAGGCGGCGTAGGCTGGAGCGATGGCAGTCATTCGCTACGTCGCAATCGGAGACAGTTTTACCGAGGGAGTCGGTGACGAACAACCCGACGGCAGCGTGCGCGGTTGGGCAGACCTCGTCGCGCAGGGCCTCGCCGACGCGACCGGCGAGCCGATCGAGTATGCAAACCTCGCGATCCGCGGCAGGCTGCTCGCGCCGATCCTCGCAGAGCAGCTCGAGCCGGCGATCGCGCTCGGCCCGACGCTGCTGAGCTTCAACGGTGGCGGCAACGACATGCTGCGCCCGGGAACCGACGTTCCGTCGATCATCTCCGACACCGAGGGCGCGCTGCGCCGCATCCAGTCCGCGGGGATCGAGCCGCTGCTGCTTGCCGGCGCGAACCCGACTGCCGGGCTGCCGAACGGCTCAACCGTGAGTAAGAAGGGCAGCGAGCTGACCGCCGCGGCTGGCGCGGTCGCCGAGCGGCTCGGAATCCGCTTCTCAAACAACTGGAGCGACCCGGAGCTCGCGCTCAGCCAGTACTGGTCGCGGGATCGGCTCCACCTCGCACCGGTCGGTCACCACCGCGTCGCCGCCAACGTGCTGCGCACCCTCGGCTATGACGCACCGGCCGACTGGGTGCTGACCGCGGAGCCGCTCGCCGTCCCGACGATGCGGGATCAGCTGCAGTACACCCGCGAGCACGTGCTGCCGTGGATCGGGCGCCGGCTCACCGGCCGTTCGAGCGGCGACGGCCGCACCGCGAAGTACGCCGAGTTTGTGACGGTCGCGCCCAGGCGCTGAGCCCGGGCTACTCGGCCGCCGAGCAGCTCGGGCACAGCCCGAACAGATCCACCACGTGCCCGATCTCGGTGAAGCCGTGCTTCGACCCGACGCGATTCGCCCAGTCCTCCACGACGGTCGCGGCGAGCTCGCGCGTCTCGCCGCACTTGCGACACACAAGGTGGTGGTGGTGCGCGGTCGTCTCGCACGAGCGAAACAGCGTCTCCCCCTCGGGAGACTGTAGCGAGTCGGCGTCACCGACCTCCGCGAGGTGCGCGAGCGCGCGGTACACGGTCGCGAGCCCAACGGTCGATCCACCGTCTTTCAGGCGTCGGTGCAACTCTTGGGCGCTCACAAAGCCCGGCGCGTCAACGAGTTCGACGCGCACCGCTTCGCGCTGCCAAGTATTTCGCTTCGGCTGCATCACTCACCTCCCGTGATCACTGCAGCTGGAGAACCAGCTCTAACGCTAGCGGAGACTCCGGGGAGCTTCTTCACAAGCACCGAAACGCCGAGCGCCACAACATAGACCGCGGTCGCTGCAAGCCCGATCGCCCCGCCCGCCGCGATGTCAAACGCACGCGACGCCCACAGCCCCGCGAGCCCACTTCCGACGCCGAGCAGCGCGGCAATCGGGGGCACCCAGGCGATTGTCGGCGCGAGCAGCCGTGCTGCCGCAGCGGGCGCGATGAGGATCGCCACCCCGAGGATCGCCCCGACAGCCGGCATAGCAACGACGACGGAGGCGGCGATGACCGCAACCACCACGAGCTCGACCGGGCCCGACCGGAAGCCCGCAGCGGTGAAACCCGCCGGGTCGAAGGTGTGGAAGAGGATCCGCCTGCCGAACAGCGCAACCGCGCCGAGCGACAGCACCAACACCGCGGCCGTCGCCGCCACGTCGCTGCCTGACACTCCGAGCGGGGACCCGACGAGCAGCGCATCGACTGGCACCCCGAGGCCGGGGTTGGCGCTCGAGAGCAGCGCACCGAGCGCGAAGCCGAGGGACAGCACGATGCCGCTCGACACCTGGCCGCCCTGGCCGGGGATCCGCGAAAGCAGGCCCATGAGCAGCACGAGCAGCGCAGCAAACAGCGCCTGCCCGATGAGCAGATTCCAGCCGGCGAGCGCGAAGATCACACCGCCGGGGAAGGTCGCGTGGCTGAGCGCGACCGCGAAGAACGACCGCCCTCGAAACACGATGAGTGTGCCGGCGACGCCGGCGAGCAGGCCGAGCAGTACCAGTTCGAGCGCTGCGAGTCCGAGGTAGCTCATGCACACACCCCCGTTCGTGCGCCGGCGGGCCGGTCAGGCTGCGCGGTAGCTGCAGCGGCCTGCGTGCGACGATCCCGATTCTTTTTGAACGCGCGCACCGCCACCGACCCGAGCACCGCAGCGCCGTAGATCGCGACGAGGGTGAGCACGATCATCGCCCCCGGCGAGGCCGAAACCTCCCCGCGCAGCGACCACTCGAATGACCCCCAGAGCCCCGCAACTCCCGCCGCAAGCGTCACGAGCGCCGCAACGGGCGCGAGGAGTAGCAAGCGGCGCGTGAGGAGCCGCGCGACCGCGACGGGCAGCACGAGGATCGCAACAACCATGAGCACCCCGAGCGCCTGCACGCCCGCCACGACGAGCAGCGCAACCGCGATGTTGAGTGCAAGGTCTGCTCGAAACTCGCTGAAGCCCGATGCCCGGAAGCCTGCCGGGTCGAACGCGCGAAACAGCTGTGCCCTGCGGGTGAGCAGGATGATCGAGATCGCGAATGCGGCGACGACGGCGATCTGCCAGAGCTGCGCGTCAGTCACCGTGAGGATCCGCCCAAACAGGAGCTCCTGCAGCTGCGAAACGTAGCTCTCGCTGCGGGAGACGAGCACAATACCGAGGCTGAAGAGGCCGGTGAGCACGACGGCAATCCCGGCGTCTCGCGATGCTACGCTGCCGCCGCGGTGTGAGCCGCTGCGCCCGAGCAGGGTAAACAGCAACGCCGCAAGCACGGCGGCGCCGACCGCCCCCGGGAGCAGCCCCGCGGTTCCCCCCACCATCGACCCAATAACCAGCCCCGGGAAGACAGCGTGCACCAGGCCGTCACTCACGAACTCGAGTTCGCGGAAGTTGATGAAGACGCCGACGATCGCGGCGGCGACCGCGAGCACCGCGATCGCGATGAGCGCGCGCTGCATGAACGGCAGGCCGAAGACGCTGACGACGCCGGGCGCAGCCTGCACGACACCGAGCATCACGGCGTATCGACCTCTCGCCTCGTGGTGACAGTGTGCTCGTCGATCTCGACCGTTGAGTCGTGGAAGGCGTGCTGCACGGCGTCGAGCGTGAGCGCCTCCTCGAGCGTGCCGAATGCGGCGGGGTGGCCGGGCTCCCCCGGCTCGTGGCCGCTCGCGAGAAGCAGCACGTGTGTGCAGGCGGCCTTCGCGATCTCCAAGTCGTGCGTGGAGACGATCACCGTGCGGCCCACCTCGCGCTGCCGGGCGACGAGGTCGAGCAGCATCTCACGGTTGTCACGATCGAGACCGTTGAATGGCTCGTCGAGGAGCAGCAGACTCGGGTTCGAGACGAGCGCGCGCGCAAGGATCGCCCGCTGCTGCTGCCCGCCCGAAAGCTCGCCAAAGAGACGCCCTGCAAACGGCGCAAGCCCGACGAGTTCGAGCGAGCGCTGCACTGCTTCTCGGCCCGCCCGGCCAATACGTCGGAACGGGCCGGCTTCGCGGTACAGCCCCATCGTTACGACGGTCTGCACCGTCACCGGCAGGCTCGTGTCGCGCGCATCCGACTGCGGCAGCGTGCCGACGCTGCGCCTGGCAGCCTCTGGTGTGGTGCCGAGCACGCGGGCGCTTCCCGCGGTGATGTCAGCGAGCCCCAGGATTCCACGCAGCAGCGTCGACTTTCCCGAGCCGTTCGGCCCAATGAGCGCGACCGCGGCACCCGTGGGAACGCGCAGGTCAAGATCCTCCACCCGCGTTACGCCACCGTACCCAAACGCGGCCCCGCTGAGCTCAAGCGCCGCGGCGCCTGCGCCACTCACGATTTCGCCACTCACGACTTCGCCCCCAGGGTCGCGGGGAGTTCGGAGACGTCTGCGCCCCACGCCTCAAGGATCACGCGGGTGTTGTGCACGGTCGCTCCAACGTAGGTGGCCGCTGCGCCGTCGGCGGGCCCGAGGGAGTCTGCGTAGAGCGCCTCGCCGTCCACCACAGTCACCCCGGCCTCGCGGGCGATGGTGCGGGCGAGCTTGGGGCTCATTGAGGATTCGACGAAGATCGCACGCACTCCGCGTTCCTTGATGCGGGCGGTGAGCTCATCGAGCTCTGCCGCGCTCGGCTCGGCGTTGTCTTCAAAGCTTGGCATGATCGCGCCAGCGTAGCTGATGCCGTAGTCGTGGAGGTAGTAGCGAAGCGAGTCGTGGCCGCTCACGAGCACGCGCTGCTCGGCGGGGACCCGCTCGAACTGCTCGGCGACCCAGCTGTCGAGCTCAGCAAGCTGGGCTTCGTAGGCTGCTGCGCGCTCACGGTAGTCGTCGGCGTGCTCGGGATCGGCTGCGGCAAGGCCGCGGGCTACCTCCGCTGCCATGAGGGAGGCATAACGCGGGGAGGTCCAGAGATGCGGGTTCACGTCGCCGTGATCGTGATCGTGATCTGCGTGATCGCCCTGGTCGCCGTGATCGCCGTGGTCGTGGTCATGGTCATGGCCTGCGTGGTCGCCGTGATCATGGCCTGCGTGGTCGTCGGCTTCGTCAGCATGTGGCTCGGACGCGTGGTCGTGGCCCTCGTGGGAGTCCTCCGCGTGCGTTTCAGCACCGTGCTCGTGCCCGCTCTCAGCGTCAGTGCCGTGCGCATCAGTGCCGTGCGCGTCAGTGCCGGGGGTTCCCGTGGCCGCCTCGTCCTCCCCTTCAGCCGTGATCTCCTTCGCCTCAGCGAGGTCGATACCGTCGGCCGCGGTCACAAGCGTGCCCGTGAACCCTGAGGCCTCAATCGCGGAGTCGATGAACCCCTCAAGTTCGGCACCGTTCACGATGAGCACATCGGCCTGGCTGAGTGCGACGAGTTCGCGCGGCGAGGGATCGAAGTGGTGCGCCGAGGCGCCGGCTGCGAGCAGGCTCGTCAGCGAGATATCGTCGCCGCCGATCTGCTGTGCAAAGTCTGCGAGCTGAGTGGTGCTGGTCACGACGTTGAGTTCGCCTGCGCCAGAACCCGGCGCAGTCTCGGCGGCGGGGCTGCAGGCACTGAGCGCCAGCAGTGCGGCGAGCGCGGGAATCAGGGCTGCAGCACGGCGGGAGGAAGTGGAGTAGGGCATAAGAAGCTTTCTAAATGAGAACGGATCTCAGTCTAACTGCTCATGAGAACCATTCGCAACAAGCACAAGTAAATCACCGCACGCGAACCTCAACGCCTGCCGCCACACGGCCGCTCCTGCCCACTAACTCAGGGATCCAGCGCGGGCGGGCTACGATGGGTGGGCAGTCGTCCGCCCGAGAAGGAGCCCCCTGTGACCGTTTCGTCGACCACCCGCCGCAAGCTCGCCCCAGCAGCCATCATGGTGCTTGCCGTGCTCGGCGCCCTGGCCCTCATCGTCACCTTCGTCATGCAGGTAGTTTCGGACGCACCACCCCGCGGCACCGACGAGATCCGGTCGCAGATCATCACCGAGATCCAGGAAGGCCCCGAGATGGGCAAGGAGGCGGGCAAGCTGCGCCCCGAGACCCTCGAGGTCATCGACCGCTCGGGCGAAGACGTCTTCGCTTTCGCGTTCCTCACTACCACCGACGCGCTCGGCATCGGCCTGCAGACCGCCAGCGGCGCGAGCTACTCCGTCGCCGCGCCGGGCGAGCAGGTCAACTCGCTCGAGGCCATCATTCCGGCTACCGAAGGCACCACCAACTACGAGCTCTCGGTGCGCCGCAGCGGCAGCGGAAACGGCTTCGAGCACACCCTCACCGCCCAGTAACATCCCCGGCGCGTAGCATCGGGGGCATGGGTACTTTCGCGTCGCAGCCTGAGCCGTTCGCCTCCGCCGTCGGACTGCAGGACTCCCTACGCCGCGGCGACCTATCCGCGGTTGAGGCGACCGAGCATTACCTCGGGAGAATCGCCGCGCTCCCAGAGCTGGGTGCGTTCGTCACGGTGACCGACGAGACCGCGCTGGGCGACGCCCGGGCAGCCGATGCGCTGTTCGCCCGGTGGCGAGGTGGCGACGCGGAAGGCCAGCGGGAGCTACCCGCGCTGCTGGGTATCCCGACCGCCCACAAGGACATCGTCGATGCCGCGGGTGTGCCCACTTCTTCTGGCAGCGCGGCTCGCCCGTCGCAGATCGCGGCTGCGGATCATCCGGTCGTTGCGCAACTGCGCGCCTCCGGCACGGTTTCGCTCGGCAAGACTCAGGTACCCGAGTTTGGCCTCACCTCCTACTCCGAGAACCTTGTCGCGGCACCCGCGAGGAACCCGCTCGCGCCGGCACGCACACCGGGTGGCTCGAGCGGCGGATCTGCCGCGGCCGTCGCGGCGGGGCTCCTGCCGTTCGCGCCGGGCAGCGATGGCGGTGGATCGATCCGAATCCCCGCCCTCGCGTGCGGCCTCATCGGCCTGAAGCCCGGCCTGGGCACTGTTCCGGGGGATGTGACGCGGGGCTACGAAGACAGTTTCGGTGCCCCCGTGCTCACTGTCTCCGGCCCGATAGCCCGGACCCCCGCCGATGCGGCGCTGCTCATGGACGCGATGACGGCGCCGAGCTCGCGGGGCGCGCATAGCGATGCCGTGCACCGCGCCGCGAGCCTGACGGGCCTCACCGTCGCCGTCAGCTCCGCATCGCCCTTCGACGCGGCGCTCGACGTCACACTCACGGCGGAGGCGCTCCGCGCGTTCAGCACCGCCGCCGAGCGACTCGCCGCTGCCGGGCACCACGTCACCGAGGCAGACTTTCAGTACGACCCCGACTACTTCGAGTTCTTCACCGAGGGCTGGATCGCAGGCCTCTCACTGCTGGAGTTCACGCCCGAAGAAGAGTCGCGGCTCATGCCCCTCACCCGGGGAATGCGGCGGCGGGCGCTCGCCCGCTCGCTGCCACAGCATCGCGAGAACGCCGCGAGGATGCGCGGTTTTGCGCGCGAGGTCCAGTTGATGTGGGGACAGAGCGATATTGTGCTCACCCCGGGCCTCGCAATGTTTCCCCCGCTCGTGGGCGAGTTCACCGCGCTTTCCCCTGACGACGATTACGCGCTGCAGTGCCGCTGGACCCCGTTTACGTCGATGGTGAATGTCGCGGGGCTGCCGGCGATTGCGGTACCGATCCTCTCCGACGCTGCGGGGATCCCTGGAGGCGTGCAGCTGATTGGCCGCCCTGGGAGCGAACCGCAGCTGCTCGCGCTCGCGGAACAGCTGACGCAGGATCGCGCCGCCTGAGCCGCCGCTGAGTAGGCTGAGGGAATGCCACTGTCGCCCTTCGATCTCCCACCGGCAACCTGGGCGCTCCTCGCGTTCGCGGCGGTGCTGGTGGGGGTGTCGAAGACGGCGCTGCCCGGCATCAACACCATTTCGATCGCGATCTTCGCCGCCGTGCTCCCGGCAAAGGCCTCGACCGGGGCCCTCTTGCTCCTGCTCATCGTCGGCGACGTCTTCGCCCTCATCAGCTACCGCAGAGAGGCCGACTGGCGGGCCCTGGTGAAGCTCATCCCGTTCACCGCGCTGGGGCTCGTGTGCGGGGCGGTGTTCCTCGCGCTCGCAGAGGACACCTGGGTGCGCCGACTGATCGGCGGGATCCTGCTCTGCCTGATCGCAATCAATCTCACCCAGCGCTGGCAGCGGCACCGCCGGGCGGCAGGCGGTTCTGGATCACCGGAGCGGGCGGCGCTCGCGGCACGCGTCGGGTACGGCTCGCTCGGTGGCTTCACGACCATGGTGGCCAACGCTGGCGGACCAGTCATGTCGCTGTACTTCCTGACGGCGCGGCTGCCAGTGAAGACCTTTCTGGGAACCGCCGCATGGTTTTTCGCTGTGATCAATCTCGTGAAGCTGCCCATCTCTGCGGGCCTCGGACTGTTCACGACCACAACGCTGCAACTCGACCTGTTGCTCGTGCCGGGCGTCGTTATTGGGGCGTTCGTCGGGCGGTGGATCGCCGCGCGCATTCGCCAGCAGGCCTTTGAATGGGCGGTGATCGCGGGCACCGCGCTCGGCGCCCTCTACCTGTTGATGCGCTGAACACCGGTTGCGACGTACCCCTAGGGGGTATAAATTGGGGCTATGAACACCACCGAATTTACCGTCACGGGCATGACCTGCAGCAACTGCGAGAGCCACGTGCGCGAGGAAGTGAGCGGCGTTTCGGGCGTCACCAGCCTCGAGGTGAGCGCGGCAACCAGCGTGCTGCGCGTCTCCGCGGACGGCCCTGTCGACGAGGCCGCGGTCATCGCTGCCGTTGACGAGGCTGGTTACACGGCGGTCGTCGCTGCGTAAGGCAGCTGGGCCACCTGATCTGACTGCGCGGAGCCCCACCCGAGTCGCCATCCTGCGCGCAACGAGTTCCTGAATCACGCACTGAATCGGCGGGTAACATGACGAAGATGGACGAGCAAAACTGCGAACCGGAGTTCAGCGCCGGTCACCCCGCCGCCCCGGCAGCCGCGGCGGGCGAGGACGGCCACGGCGGTCACTCCCACGGGCTCGAGGGAGCAGCCACGGCGACCGGTAAGCACCGGAAGCGACTGATCCTCGTACTCGTCATCACGCTCAGCGTGTTTCTCGTGCAGATCGTCGGCGCCTTCATCTCGAAGTCGCTTGCGCTGCTCGCGGACTCGGGCCACATGCTCACCGACGCGACCGGGGTCGCCATCGCACTCCTCGCGAGCATCATCGCGACCCTCCCCGCGAACTCCAAGCGCACCTACGGGTACCTCCGCGTGGAGGTGCTTGCGGCGCTCGCCAACGGCATTGTGCTTGGCGTCATCGCCGTCGTCATCTTCGTGCAGGCTATCTCGCGCTTCGGCTCAGAGGTCGAGGTGCAGTCCACCCCGATGCTCATCGCCGCAGTCATTGGCGCGGCCGCGAACCTTGTCTCGCTGCTCATTTTGCGCTCCGGGCAGAAGGAAAGCCTGAACGTCCGCGGCGCCTATCTCGAGGTACTCGGTGATCTGCTCGGATCCCTCGCGGTCATCGTGGCGGGCATCATCATCGCGTTCACCGGCTGGATGATGGCCGACCAGATCGCCTCAATCGCAATCGCGCTCCTCATCGCCCCGCGCGCATACAGCCTGCTGCGTGACGTCGTCACCGTGCTGCTCGAGGCTGCTCCGAAGGGCTTTGATGTTGAGGAGGCGCGCGCACACATGCTCGCGGTTCCCGGTGTGGTCGAGGTGCACGACGTGCACGCCTGGACCATCACCTCGGGTGTTCCCGCCTTCTCAGCCCACGTCACTATCACCGATGATTCGTGGAGCGAGCGCGGCTACCACGCGGTGCTCGACGAGCTGAAGGCGTGCCTCATGACGCACTTCCACCTCGAACACTCGACGCTGCAGCTCGAACCCGAGAGCCACCGCATCGCGGGGCTCCGCATGCACGAGTAGCCGGGCACCCGGAGCGCTACTGCGCCGCTGCAAGCACGCGCGCCCGATGCATGTCGGTCTGCGCGAGCGCGGAGATGCGCGACACGATCGGCAGCGCATCCCAGCCGCCCGTCCAGCTCAGCTTGCTCGCGAGATCCCACACACCGAGGCCGGGTTCAGCCGCAAGCAGCCGCACAGCCTGCGCCGTCCGGGCCTCGTGATGCGCGCGAATCTCTGCGCTCCGGGCACCAAGACTCGTGAAGCGGAAGCCGTGTCCCGGAAGCACCTCTGCGTCAGCGTAGGGCGCAAGCCGCTCGAGTGACGCGTAGTACTCGCCGAGTGGATCGGCGGCGCGCCTCCCCCCGAGGGCGATGCCCGGGTTGATGACCGGCAGCACGTGATCCCCCGTGAAGACGACGCCCGCACTCTCCACCGCAAGGCACAGGTGCCCGGTGGTGTGCCCGGGAGTATGGATCACGCGCGCCTGGTAGTCCCCCAGCTGGAGGAGATCGCCGTCAGTGATTTCGCTGTCGATAGTGACCGCGCTACCAAAGTCTGCGCGCGCGGTGGCGATCGCCAGCAGCTCCGCCCTGAACTGCGTCGGAACACCCCACTGGCCGAGCATGTCGCCAACGTCGTGCCCCGCAGAGAACTGCAGCCCTTCCCTGACCGCTGCCGCCTCCGCCGCGTGCATGCGCACAATCGCTCCCGACGCCTCGCGGATGCGATTCGCGAGCCCCGTGTGGTCGAAGTGCAGGTGCGTGAGCGTCACCGTCGCGATGTCACTGATTTCGCGACCGAGCCCCGCAAGCGCCGAGCTGAGCGCTGCCCAGTTTTCGTCGGTGTCGAGGCCAGCGTCGATGAGGTGCACTGCGCGCGATTCGCCGCCCGCGAGGATCGCGTAGCTGAAGGCGTAGCGCGGCTGCATGCCGGGCATGTTGAGGGCGATGGCGTGGATCCCCGGCCGAACCTCTTCGATCTCCGGCAGAGTGCCGTTCTTCAGCGCATTTCGCTGATTGTCGCTCGTCGGCCGTACGGGATCCACTGCCACACCTCCTGGTGCTCGTTGTGTGCTGTGCGCGTTGTGTGCTCTGCTGAGATGGCTCTCCGCTAGCGGTTGCTCACCTTACCGAACAGGTTCGCGATGGGCGCGATCAGGAGAGGCCGCGTGACCACCCATGCGATCGCGATCGCCACGAGCCCGGCGGCGAACATCCAGAACCCGAACCATCCGGCGCCGTCGTTGCCCGCGTACATGTGGTTGAGGTTGCGGAGCGCGCCCGTGGTCATCACGAGGAACACGTGAATGATCACGAAGACGACAAAGAACAGCATCGTCGGGTAGTGGAGCGCGCGCGCGAGCGGGGCCGGGAAGACCCTGTCGAGCTTCGCGTTGTCCTTCGGCCACCACTCGCTCATGCGAACGCCAGTAATGGCGGCGATGGGCGCTGCGATGAAGACGATGATGAAGTACATGAGCTGCTGCAGCGCGTTGTAGTTCACCCAGCCGTTCTCCACAGGCCAGTCGAGCGTGAGGTACTGCAGCATCGCCGAGAGCGCGTTCGGGAACACTTCCCAACTCGTCGGCACGATTCGCGCCCAGTGCCCGGTGACGAACAGTAGCACCACGAAGATGATGCCGTTCGCGAGCCACAGCAGGTCGATGCTCGTGTGCAGCCAGAGGTGGATCGAGATCTTCTTCCCGCCGCGCTTCGGAGTGAAGAACGCGTCGGGCTTCTGCTGGTGCCTCACCATGAGGCCAGAGCGCACGATCAGCACCATGAAGAACAGGTTGAGGAAGTGGGTCCACCTCGCCCACGCCGGGAAGCCCTCGTCGGCGACGACTGCGGGCTCGTACTCACCCGGGTAGCGCTCGACGAATTCGGGCACGCCAGGCAACGTCGTCACACCGCGGGCGGCGAGCACGATGACCCCGGCGAGCACGATAAGGCCGGCGACGCCGAGCGAGCCAAGCTTCACCCACTGCGAGAGCGAGCGCGAGCCGATCATGCGCGGTTCGCGCTTCGGCTTCGCCGGTGCCTGTGCAGGAGCCGATGCCGATGCCGGAGCCGGAGCCGGAGCCGGCGTTGGTGCAGCAGCGGCGGGTGCCGCTGCAGGCATCGCTGGCTGTTCGGCGGGAGCCGGAACCGTAGCCGGAGCTGCGGCGGGAGCGGGCGCTGCGACGGGAGCCTGCGCCACGGCGGGCGCGGGTGCAGCCGGTGCTGCCGACGCCGACGCCGGGGCGGGTGCAGCCACTGTCGGAGCGGGCGTGGCGGTGGCAGGCTCGGGGGCGAAGCCCTCGGCCGGCCACGGCTCGCCACCAGCGACGCGTGGGAGCCCCCGACGAAGCGGGGTGCTTCCGAATACGACGGCCGCCGCTACTGAAGCTGCAGTCGGCGCCGCACCAGGGGTGACGGTGGTATCCGCACCTGCTTCGGCAGCATCAGCGTTCTCAGCTGCAACAGCAGGTGTCTCGGGTGCGGCCGGCTGTGCGGCTTCCG
>NZ_JBLUNZ020000048.1:0-31129 GCF_048061935.2 Leucobacter sp. BZR 635
CGGAGTGGGTACCCCACCGTTGGTCGCGACGGCGCCCTCGGGGGCCAAGCCTTCGGCCGGCCACGGCTCGCCGCCCGCAACGCGCGGGAGCCCGCGCCGCAATGGCGTGACGTTGAGCGTCACCGGCGCTGCCTTCACTGGCGCTGCCTTCACTGGCGCTGCGGAAGCGGAGCTCGCAGCAGCTTCGGCCACCGCCGCCGCGGGAGCTGCCGCTTGGGCGGGTGCAGCAGCGGGCGCTGCGGCCTCAGCGGCCGGGGCTGGGGCTGGGGCTGGGGCCGCTGCCGCAGCGACCGGGTCTACCGCCACGGGAGCGCCCGCGAGCGTTCCGCCGGCCGGCCACGGCTCGCCGCCGGGAACGCGAGGCAACCCGCTTCGCGTCGACTGGGAGTAGCTCGCCATCGCTACTGCTGCCTTCCTTCGAGGGCGGCAAGCAGCTGCGGTACGACGGTGAACACGTCACCGACGACGCCAAAATCGGCGACGTCGAAGATGGGTGCGTCGCCATCCTTGTTGATCGCAACGATGTTCTTCGCGGTCTGCATACCCGCGCGGTGCTGGATTGCGCCCGAGATACCGAGCGCGATGTACAGCTGCGGTGAGACCGAGACGCCGGTCTGGCCGACCTGGTACGACGCCGGCACGAAGCCAGCATCAACGGCTGCACGCGAGGCGCCGATTGCGGCACCGAGCGCATCGGCGAGCTGTTCGACGAGCTCGAACTGCTCCTTCGAGCCCAGGCCACGGCCGCCTGAGACCACGCGGTTCGCGCCGCGCAGCTCGGGCCGGGAGGACACCTCGGTCACGGCCTCGAACGAGTCGATGCGGCCAGCCGGCACGCCCGAGTCGCTGACAGTGAGCGGCTCGGCGGCTGCGGTCTGCGCCGCGGCTCTTGCCTCGACGGACCCCTGGCGGATCGTAATCACCGGGGCGCCGAAGGTCGCAGCCGAGGTGACGTTGTAGGCGCCACCGTAGACGGAGTGCTGCGCGACAACACCGAGGTCGTCGCGCAGGGCGCCGATCGCGTCGACCGCGAGCGCCGAGCGGCTGCGTGCTGCGAAGCGGGCGGCGGTGTCGCGGCCGTTGACGGAGTGCGAGATGAGCACGGCGTCGGGCTGCACGAGTGCGGCAGCGGCCTGGAGCGCGTCAACGGCGAATGTGCCGAGACCTGCGCCCGCTGCGGGGGTCGCGACGAGCACGCGCGTCGCGCCCGCTGCTGCCGCGTCGGCCGCGAGTGCCTCGGGCCCGATGACGAGTGCGACGGGCGTGCCAGCCTGCGACGCCGCACCGAGCAGCCCCGCGGCGGCGTCTTCGAGAGCGCCCGAGGCCTCAGCCTCAAGGACAACGAGGATTGAATCCTGTGCAAAATCAGTCATGATCTGTTCCCCTCGTCCCTACACCAGTCGGTTCTCGATGAGGTAGTTCGCGAGCTGAGTGCCCGCGTCTCCCTCGTCGACGATCTTCACGCCTGCGGAGCGCGCTGGCTTCTCCGCGACGGTGAGCATGATCGAGCGGGCGGCTGCGGGATCCTCTGCGTCAACACCAAGGTCGGCGAGCGACACGACCTCGAGCGGCTTCTTCTTCGCCGCCATGATGCCCTTGAAGTTCGCGAAACGCGCCTCGGGAAGTGCTTCGGTGATCGAGATGACCGCGGGAAGATCAGCTGAGACCTTCTGCACGCCGCCCTCAACGGGGCGAATGCCTGAGACGCCCGCTGCGGTGATCTCAACTTCGCTGAGCCCCGTGAGCCCCTGCACGCGCAGGTGCTCGGCGAGCATTGCGGGAACCGCGCCGCCCGAACCGTCGGTCGACGCGTTGCCCGCGATCACGAGGTCGAAGCCCGCACGCGTGAGCGCCTTCGCGAGCACCTCCGAGGTAAGCCCGAGGTCGGCCCCAAGAAGCCCCTCATCGACGATGTGGATCGCGGAGTGCGCGCCCATCCCGAGCGCCTTGCGGATCGTGCCGCCAGCACTCTCCGGCGCGAGCGTCAGCACGACAACCTCGGTGCCCTCGTTCTTGTCAGCGAAGGAGAGCGCGACTTCAAGGGCGCGCTCGCCGATCTCATCGAGAACAGTGTCTGAGGCCGCCCGGTCGGCGAGCCCTGTCTCGAGGTGCAGCTTTCGATCCCCGTACGTGTCGGGAACCTCTTTGACCAGCACGACAATCTTCATCGATTCTCCTTACCTCGGCCTCTCGGCCGGAGATTTCTGCGGGCCTAGGCCCCGCCCGGCGCCCGGTGGGGCGCGCGAATTATCCTCGTAGACGCATCATACGGGAGGGAATGCCTCAAAGTGGAAAATGTTGCGCCACTCACCGGAATCTCCCTCCGCGCGGCCCGCCGGGCTGACGTTTTCAACTATCCCTGCTCTTCAGGCCGTTCTGCGGCAGCGAGCGCCTCCGCGTCGGGCACGTAGCCGTCGATGTGCCGCTCGTCGACGCCGTTGTAGGCAGAGAGCGGGCGGATCAGCGCGTTCGACGCGGTCTGCTCCATGATGTGCGCGGTCCACCCCGTCACGCGCGACGCGATGAACAGCGGCGTGAACGTGAGCGTATCGAAGCCGATGAGGTTGTACGCGGGGCCCGACGGGTAGTCAAGGTTCGGGTAGATCCCCTTACGGGAAACAAACTCGCCCTCGAGCGCGTCATAGAGCGCCGCAACGTCGGGCCGATCGTAGTGCTCGACGAGGGTGTCGAGCGCGGCCTTCATCGTCGGCACACGCGAGTCGCCGCGCTTGTACACCCGGTGCCCGAAGCCCATGATCTTGCGCTTCTCGGCGAGCGCAGCCTCGAGCCAGGGCACGACCTTGTCGGCCTCGCCAATCTCATCGAAGATGTGCATGACGGCCTCGTTCGCGCCGCCGTGCAGCGGGCCCTTGAGGGCGCCGATCGCGCCGACGACGGCCGAGTACAGGTCGGAGAGCGTCGAGGTAATGACGCGGGCCGTGAACGTCGACGCGTTGAACGAGTGCTCGGCATACAGGGTCATCGAGCGGTTGAACGCATCGACCACGACCTCGTCGGACTCCTCGCCAAACGTCATCCACAGGAAGTTCGCGGCGTAGTCGAGGTCGTCACGCGGCTCGACGAGCGCCTCGCCGCGGCGGCGGCGCTGCCCGTAGGCAACGATCGCCGGCAGCGCAGCGTAGAGCCGCACGCTCCGCGCCAGGTTCTCCTCGGGGCTGCCGGCGGCGTCGAGCACCGATCCCCCACCCGTAACATCGGAGGCGCCGATGACGCTGACCGCCGTGCGCACCTCGTCCATCGGGTGCGCCTCGAGCGGCAGCAGGTCGATCGCTGCCTTCACGTTGTCCGCGAGCGCACGGTGGCGCCGCTCCTCCGCCCGCAGCTCAGCAAGCTGCTGCTCGGTCGGCAGTTCGCCGTTCCACAGGAGGTACGCGACAGCTTCAAACGGCTGGGTCGCCGCGAGCTCCTGCACGGGATAGCCCCGATACAGCAGGCTGTTGCTCTCTGGGTTGACCTTCGAGATCGCCGTGAAATCGGCGACGACCCCTGCGAGGCCCTTCTGAATTTCTGTCACGATAAGCTCCTTCGCTTGTGCTGCGGGCGGAGAGCGCGGTTAGCGCTCTACCTCGAAATTGAACACGCTCGTATCGAAGTGGTTGTACCCCTCGTAGTCAATCAGTTCGTAGAGGTCAGCGCGATGCTGCATCTCATCGAGCTTCGACGTGAGTGAGCCCTCGGCGATGATGGTGTCGAGCGCGCGGCCCGTCGCCCCCATCGAGATGCGGAGCATCGATACCGGCCAGATGACGATGTTCATGCCGACATCGGCGAGCTGCTGCGTGGTGAACAGCTCGCTCTTGCCAAACTCCGTCATGTTCGCGAGCAGCGGCACGTCGACCGCGCTGCGGATCGCCTCAAACTCCTCAAGCGTGCGCATCGCCTCGGGGAAGATCGCGTCGGCGCCCGCGTCAACGAGCGCCTTCGCGCGATCCTTCGCGAGGTCGAGGCCGTGCGGGCCGTCGGCCGTCGCGCGGATATCGGTGCGCGCCATGATGAGGAAGTTGTCATCGCGACGTGCGTCGGCCGCCGCGCGGATCCGCTTGGTCGCGGTGGACTCGTCAACCACGGCCTTGCCGTCGAGGTGGCCGCAGCGCTTCGGGTTGATCTGATCCTCGATGTGCGCGCCTGCAAGGCCAGCGTTCTCGAGCTCCTGGATCGTGCGCGCCACGTTCATCGGCTCGCCGAAACCGGTGTCGGCGTCGATGATCGCCGGCAGGTCCGTCATGCGCGCAATCTGCTCGCCGCGGCCCGCGACCTCGCTGAGCGTGGTGAGGCCGATGTCGGGCAGGCCGAGATCAGCCGAGAGCACGGCGCCGGAGATGTAGACACCCTCGAAGCCCTTCTGCTCGATCATGCGGGCGGAGAGCGGGTTGAACGCGCCGGGGAAGCGCAGCAGCTCCCCCGTCGCGAGCCGCTCGCGGAACAGCCGGCGCTTGTCAGCCGGTGTGACCTTTGAGTACAGCATTAGAAGAGTCCCTTCGGAGCAGACGCGAGGTCGATCACGCCGGCCTTCGCTACGATGTTCAGCTCGCGCACCTCGTCGGCCGAGAGCTCGGGCAGGCGCTGCACGAGGTCGAGGAAACGCTCGATCTCGGCGGCCTCGAGCACGGGCTCAGCGAGCAGGCGGAACTTCGCGATGTAGTTGTCGCGCGCGAATGGCCGGGCGCCGAGTGGGTGCGCGTCTGCGACGGCGATCTCGTCGACGATCTTCGTGCCGTCGTTCAGCTCGATCTCGACGCGGCCGCCGAAGGCCTTCTCGTCGGGATCCTCGGAGTGGTAGCGGCGCGTCCACTCGGCGTCCTCTGCCGTGGTGATCTTGTTCCACAGCTCGACGGTGTCCGCGCGGTTTGCGCGCTCCGGAGTGTACGAATCGACGTGGTGCCAGCCGCCGTCCTGCAGCGCGACCGCGAAGATGTACGGGATCGAGTGGTCGAGTGTTTCACGTGAAGCATTCGGATCGTACTTCTGCGGGTCGTTCGCGCCGGAGCCGATGACGTAGTGCGTGTGGTGGCTCGTGTGCAGCACGACGCCCTTGATGTTCGCCGGGTCAAGCAGCTCGGGGTGCTCGCCGTGGAGCTTGCGTGCAAGGTCGATCCAGGCCTGCGCCTGGTACTCGGCCGAGTGCTCCTTGGTGTAGCTGTCGAGGATAGCGCGCTTCGACTCGCCCTTCGCGGGCAGCGGCACGGCGTACTTCGCGTCGGGTCCGTCGAGCATCCAGGCGATGACACCGTCTTCGCCTTCGTAGATCGGGCTCGGCGAGGTCTGACCGCGCATCGCGCGATCCACTGCCTCGACCGCCATCTTGCCGGCGAACGCGGGAGCGTGCGCCTTCCAGGTCGAGATCTCGCCCTTGCGCGACTGGCGCGTTGCGGTGGTGGTGTGCAGGCCCTGAGCTACGGCCTGGTAGATCGTCTCGGTGTCGAGGCCGAGCAGCGTGCCGATGCCGGCAGCAGCCGACGGGCCGATGTGCGCAACGTGGTCGATCTTGTGCTTGTGCAGGCAGATCGCGCGCACGAGGTCCATCTGGATCTCGTAACCGGTCGCGATTGCGCGAACGAGCGCGCGGCCGTCCTTGCCGACGTGCTGTGCGACCGCGAGGATCGGCGGGATGTTATCGCCGGGGTGCGAGTACTCGGCGGCGAGGAAGGTGTCGTGGTAGTCGAGCTCGCGCACGGCAACGCCGTTCGTCCAGGCTGCCCACTCGGGGCTCGTGCGCTCAGCATCGAGGCCGAAGATCGAGGCACCCTTGCCGCCGGTCGAGACCGGGTGGGTGAGCGCCTGTGCGCGCGAGGCGATGATCGGGCCGCGGGTGAGCGACGCCGCCGCAACCGACGCGTTGTCGATGATGCGGTTGATGATCATGTCGAGCACGTCAGCGTCGACCTCGACAGGGTCAGTCGCGACCTCCGCGATCTTCCAAGCGAGCTGGTCTTCGCGCTCGAGGGTCTCTTCGCTCTTGTAGACACGAACATTGTGAATGATGGTCATGGTGTTCCTTCCGACAGTGGATCAGTAAGTGCTTCTGGGCCCGCGGGTGCTGCTGCGAGCGATGTGAGGATCGCGGCAAGCGCGTTGTGCAAGTGGACGTGCGTGGCGTGCGCGGCGAGTTCACCGTCGCCCGCGGCGATCGCTTCGGCGATGAGCCGGTGCTCGGCGACCGACGCGCGCAGCCTGGCGCGGTTGTCGCGGGCGAGCCGCCTCGCGCGGGCGAGGTGGGTGCGGATCGTGCGCAGCGCGTTCGTGAAGTATGAGTTGTTGACGGCCTCATCGAGAGCCTCGTCAAAGCGCGCAATGAGCTCGTAATAGGCATCCGTCTCGACCTCACCGTTCTCGGGATGTGCGGCGGCAAATGCTCTGGCAAGGTTCTCGAAGACTGCCGGGTCGCGCTTGGCCGCGGCGAGCCGGGCCGAGTTCTCCTCGAGCGCGCGACGCACCTCGAAGAGCGAGCGAACGTCACCCGCGCTGAAGTCTGACACGACGGTGACTCGGGGCGAGAGCTGATGCGCGAGGCCTGCCGCGGTGAGCCGACCGATGGCCTCACGGGCCGGAGTGCGGCTCACGCCGAGGCGGGCTGCCTGCTCGACCTCGCCAAGCACGGTTCCGGGGGCAAGCACGCCGCGCTGGATCTCCTCAAGCAGCTGTGCGTATGCCCTGTCGCTTGCGCGCATGATCCACCTCCCGAGTTGGCGTTACTTCGTCGTCCACTCTCAGCGTATACACTAAGCGACGCAAAAGCCAGCGTTTACGCGCAAATCACCCCAGAGTGCATACATTCACCTCCGTGCGCCCGCCCCTACCCGGGCCCCCTCCCCCACACTTCACCCACTCGCCACCTGCGCCCGCCTCACTCTGTCGCCGAGCTGCCATTGCCTCAGCAAAGTCATGGCATTTTTGCTGCAAAAACACCCTTACCTCGCTGAGGTAAGGGCTGATGAGCAGAAGAGGGGGTCGCCTAGCAGGCCCCGGGGGCCCTGCGCCGGGGAGCCGGCTCGCGGCCGGAGGTGATCCCAGCTGGCCTGCCGCGATGCTACGAGACACAAACCCGCCTTGCTCGTAAGCCATCAAGCCCCGTTTCATTCATTCCGACCCTTGCGCTGCCTGCGGAAGGGTCGGAATAGATAGAACGGGGCAGTGAGGATTTCGGGCGAGGCACGTTCCAGGGCAAGACCACCCGGCCAGGGCAACGCCCCCAGGCAGCGCAACGCCACCCGGTCAGCGCAACGCCGACCAGGTCAGAGCGCCCGAGCAGCTGAGCCTACTTCGGACCCATCCTGAGCGCGCCGTCCATACGGATCGTCTCGCCGTTGAGGTAGTCGTGCTCCGCGATCATCGCGACGAGCTGTGCGAACTCGTCGGGGCGCGCGAGGCGGGCCGGGAACGGCACCGAGGCCGAGAGCGAAGCGTTGACCTCCGGGCCGAGGGCCTCAAGCAGCGGCGTCGCGACGATGCCGGGGGCGATCGTGTTCACGCGGATCCCACTACGCGCGAGGTCGCGGGCGGCCGTGATGCCCATGCCGACGACGGCGCCCTTTGACGCCGAGTAGGCGATCTGCCCGATCTGCCCCTCGTACGCGGCGACCGAGGCCGTGTTCACGATGAGGCCGCGCTGGCCGGACTCGTCAACTGGCTCCTGCGCCGCCATGATCTCGGCAGCGAGGCGCAGCACGTTGAAGGTGCCGGTGACGTTGATGTTCAGCGTGCGCTGGAAGGTCTCGAGGTCGTGCACGCCCTTCGACGACAGGATGCGCTTCGCCGGCGCAATGCCCGCACAGTTCACCACGAGACGAATCGGCGGCTCTCCCGCGTCGAGCTGCAACGCGGCCGCGACCTCGTCCTCGCTCGTGACGTCGGCGGCGACGTAGCGGATCCCAGATGCGGGCTCCCCCGCCTTCTCGATCGACATCGCCAGGTCGAGGCCGACGACATTCGCGCCGCGGCCGGCGAGGAGTGCGGCCGTTGCCGCCCCCAGACCGGATGCTGCACCAGTGATGACTGCGGTGGTTCCTTCAAGCTGCATAGTGGTTCCTCGTCTTTGGGTCGCCTGGTCTCAGTATGTCCCGACGATACTCCGAATCGAACTAGTCGAGCAACAGGGCGGGCTCCTCGAGCACCGATGCGACGTCTGCGACGAAGCGCGAGATGACGTCGCCGTCGACGACGCGGTGGTCGAAGGATCCGCCGACGGTCGTCACCATGCGCGGACGCACCTGGCCGTCAACGACCCACGGCTTCTCCTTGATGGTGCCCATCGCCATGATTGCGACCTCGCCCGGGTTGAGGATCGGGGTGCCGAAGTCCATCCCGAACACGCCGATGTTCGTGAGAGTAATCGTGCCCTGCTGCATTTCTGCGGGCTGGGTGCGGCCCTCACGCGCCGTCATCGTGAGCTGCTCGATCGCCTGCGCGAGCTCGCGGAGGCTGAGCTCCTGCGCGTCCTTAATGTTCGGCACGACAAGGCCGCGCGGCGTCGCCGCGGCGATCCCGAGGTTCACGAAGTGGTGCCGAATGATCTCGGTTTCGGTAAAGGTCGAGTTGATCTCGGGGTTGCGGCGGATCGCCCAGAGCATCGCCTTCGCGAAGATGAGTAGCGGCGACACCTTGATACCCGCGAAGTCGGTCGACGTCTTGAGCCGCTTCACAAATTCCATCGTGCGGGTCACATCCGCCTCGACGAACACTGAGGTGTGTGGTGCCGTGAACTTCGACTCGACCATCGCCGCCGCGACAACCTTGCGGATGCCCTTGACCGGGATGCGTTCCTCCCGCCCGGCCTGCGCGGGGCGCTGGCCGGCGCTCTGGGCGGAGCGCTGGCCGGCGCTCTGGCCGGTGCCGTGGGCGGGGGCGTCTCCCCCAGCCCCAGCTGCCGCGTGCACGTCTTCCCGGAGGATCTCGCCGCCAGCGCCCGAGCCGGTGAGGTCCGTGAGCGCGACCCCGAGATCCTTCGCGAGCTTGCGCACTGGCGGCTTCACGTACGCTTTGCCCGGCTCGGGAGGCCCGTCGGTCTCGGGCGGGAGCGCCACGACGAGCGGCTGCCCGCCGGGCTTTCGCCGGCTCGTCACCGGGCCGCCGGTGCCGTAGCCGACGAGCACCGCGCCTGAGTTCTCGGCGTCTTCCTCCGGGGCGGCCGGGGCGGCCGGAGCCGCCGGGGCAGCAGAGGCCGGAGCCGCCGGAGCTGCCGACGCTGGCGCAGGGGCCGCCGCAGGAGCCGCGCCGTCAGCGCCCACCATGCGCAGGATCGGGGTGCCCACCGGCACTGTCGTTCCGGTCTCGACGAGCAGCTCCGCGACCTCCCCCTCGAAGGGTGACGGGATCTCGACGAGTGATTTCTCGGTCTCGATCTCGCAGATCACCTGGTTCAGGTGCACCGTGTCGCCGGGCTGAACGGCCCAGGTCACGATCTCGGCCTCGGTGAGGCCCTCCCCCACGTCGGGGAGCACAAATTCGTTGGTACTCATGATTTCCCTCTCAGCGCGTGCGCGCTGCTAGTAATTCATTGCGCGGTCGACGGCTTCGAGAATGCGATCCGCATCGGGCAGGAACAGCCCCTCGAGCCGCGCCGGCGGGAACGGTACGTCGTATCCCGACACCCGCAGCACCGGGGCCTGCAGCGAATAGAATGCGTGCTCGGCGACGTGCGCGGCAAGCTCGCTGCCGATGCTCACGCTGCCGGAGGCCTCCTGCGCGATGACGAGCCTGCCCGTCTTGCGCACGGACTCGAGCAGCGGACCGTAATCGATGGGCGAGACGCTGCGCAGGTCGATGACCTCGACGTTCGTCCCCTCCTGCTGTGCGACCTCTGCGGCCTGCAGCGCGGTCGTGACCATGGCACCGAACGCGACAACGGTGCAGTCGGTGCCCGTGCGGGCGACGCGGCTGTCGTGCAGCGGGGCGCCGGCGGTCGACGGGTCGACCTCGCCCTTCATCCAGTACTTGGCCTTGGGCTCGAAGAACAGCACGGGATCCTGCGACTGGATCGCCTGCTGAATCATCCAGTACGCGTCATTCGGCGTCGACGGCGCGACGACCCGGAGACCGGGGGTGTGCGCGAAGTACGCCTCGGGGCTCTCCTGGTGGTGCTCGACGGCGCCGATGTGACCGCCGTAGGGCACACGAATCACGACGGGCATCGGTACCTTGCCGTCGTGGCGACTCGTGATCTTCGCGAGCTGCGTGACGATCTGGTTGAAGGCGGGGAAGATGAAGCCCTCGAACTGGATCTCAATGACTGGCCGGTAGCCGCGCATCGCGAGGCCGATCGCGCTGCCGATGATGCCGGACTCAGCGAGCGGGGTGTCAAGCACGCGCGCGGTGCCAAAGTCAGCCTGGAGCTTGTCGGTGACGCGGAAGACGCCGCCGAGCGGGCCAATGTCTTCGCCCATGAGCAGGACCTTGTCGTCGGCGGCCATCGCGGCCCGAAGCCCCTCGTTAATCGCGCGGGCCATGGGAAGCACGGTGCGCTCCTGGAGCGTTGTCACGGTCATCCCTGCATCTCCTGCTCAGCCTCAAACGAGGATTCGTAGCGTTCCAGCCATACCCGCTGCTCCTCGATGCGCGGGTGCGCCTCCGAGTACACGTGTGCGAACATCGAGTCTGCGTCGGGCGGCGGCAGCTGCAAGATCTCATCGCGCACGCGCTTTGCCTCGCGGTCCGCGCTCTCAGCGACCTCGGTGAAGAACGCGTCGTCGACGCCCTGCTCGCGCAGGTACGCGGCCATCCGCTCGACCGGATCGCGCTCGCGCCAGGCCTCGAGTTCGGCGTTCTCGCGGTAGCGGGTGGGATCGTCGCTCGTGGTGTGCGCGCCGATTCGGTACGTGAGGGCCTCAATGTACCCGGGGCCCTGGCCCTCGCGGGCGAGCCGCAGGAAGCGGCGGCCGACCGCGTAGGCGGCCAGTGGATCGTTGCCGTCGATCTGCACGGCGCGAATACCGAAGCCGAGCGCGCGGCGGTACAGCGGGGTGCGGCTCTGCCGCTCCACCGGAACCGAGATCGCCCAGCCGTTATTCTGCACGACAAATACCGCGGGCGTCTGGTAGCTGGCGGCAAAGATCATGGACTCGTTCGCGTCGCCCTGGCTCGAGGTGCCGTCGCCGTAGAACGCCATCGTGGCCTCGCCGGTCGCGATGCCGGCCTCGCCAGCGTCGAGCGTGCCGGAGGCTGCGCGCGCCTTCGCGTCGAGCAGCTGGCCGAGGGCGTAGCCGCCGGCGTGCTGCGTCTGCGCCGCGAGTACGAGCGTGTACAGGTGGAAGTTGCCGTTCTTCGGGTCGGTGACGTCCCAGCCGCCGTGCGTGAATCCGCGGAACAGTCGGAGCATGTCGGTGAAGTCGACACCGCGCACCTTCGCGACCGTGTGTTCACGGTAGGCGGGGAAGATGTGATCCTGCGGCTCAGCGGCGTGCGCGAGCCCGACCTGGCAGCCCTCTTGGCCGATGCTCGGCACCCAGAGCGCGAGCTGTCCTTGGCGCTGCAGATGGGTCGCCTCGGTATCAAACGCACGGGTCTCAACCATGTCGCGATACCACTGCTTGTACTCTTCGATACCAACGCCATCAAGCTCCGCTGCATAGTCTGCGGCGGAGCTTGATGGGGAGTACCGACCTTCGGCGTCGAGGAAGCGAATCGGCTCTGGATCCACCATGTCAACGGCGAGCTGCGGGGTCTGGCTCATAGTGATCAAGTGTATCGACGGGGGTCATGCGAACCCGGATATATGGCCGCGCTTCGCGGGCTGCGAACACCGGCACCTGGCCGCTGCAGCGGTGAGTATTCGGGCGCGCCTCGCGGAATCCGTGCGCGTTTGCGAGAATCGTTCGCATGCGACTCATCATGCGTGTTCTCGTCTCCACCTTCGCCCTCTGGCTCACGACGCTCATCGTCGGCGGCTCGGGGCCGCGCGGGTTCTGGATCGAGCCGATCAGCGATGACCCCTACGGTCCGCTCGTCACCATGATCATCGTCGCCCTGGTGTTTGGGCTCGTAAACGGCACCCTCGGTCGCCTGGTGCGGATCGTGTCGATCCCGCTGTACATTCTCACGCTGGGCCTCTTCGGGCTCATTGTGAACGGGATCCTCATCTCTGTGATCGCCTGGCTCTCGGGCGTTGCAGGCTTCGGCCTGTATGTCGACGGCTTCTGGTGGGGCGTGCTCGGCGCCATCGTGCTGTCAGTGCTCTCGAGCATCATGAACGGCCTGCTCGGCACGAACAAGAAGCGCCGGCGCTAACGCGCCCCTCACACGAGTTCGTATGCGACCCCGCAGAGGTCGTACACGGGCGCTGCCCGCTCATCACGCGTGTGCAACGTGAGATCGTGTGCCGCGCAGGTTGCGGCGCTATCTCCGTCGGAGACGGCTCCCCCGGCACGATTCGCCCCTGAGAGTAACTTGAGCAGGGGAATTACCTCTGCAGCGTCGAGATGCACGGTTTTCCAGGCAGTGCTTCGAGCGCTGCCGCCGCGATCCCGGCGGGCACACGGTTGGGGCCGGGTAGCGAGGTGAGTACTCGGAAGGTCTCAAGCAGAACATGCGTGGGAACGTCGGTCACGCGCTGCACCGCAGTTCGACAGCTCTCAAAGCTGGAATGTGCAGGCAACAGCGCCGGCACGGGCACGCTCGTGTCACATGTGACGCGCCGTCGACTCATCGCGTCCCTCCTCGAGCACCGTTCGGATCATTTCGTCAGTCAACGGCGGCACACTCGCCCCGCTATCACTCGTGATCACCGGGAGCCCGCCCTGCGAGGACAGCTCAAAACGCACCGGAGCAAACTCGATCTGCAGCTTGCCTTCAATGAGGTCTACCCGCAGCTTCGAGCCAGGTTCGAGTCCCATGGCATCGCGGAGGGCCTTGGGCACGACAATTCTGCCCGCGGCATCAATGGTAGTGATCATGGTATTGAAAATACCTTCCGAGCTCCCATCGCGACAGGGGTCGCAGCGGGCCCGCTGGCCCCGTGGGAGAATGGGAGAGGACTGCGTTCGCACGCCTGTGCGACGCCCTTCAACTTGTTGCACGCACCGACCTAACGGAGAACCAATGACGAGCCTGCCCCCGCAGCCCATCAGCCCCCTCGACGGCCGCTACCGGAAGGCCGTTGAAGGCCTCGGCGACACGCTCTCGGAGGCGGGCCTGAACAAGGCGCGCGTGCACGTCGAGGTCGAGTGGCTCGCATACCTCACCTCTCACTCGCTGCTCGGTGGCACACCGATGGACGAGGCGCAGCTCGCGTCGCTCCGCGAGTGGGCGACGAACTTCGGCCAGGCCGAGATCGACGAGCTCGCCGAGACCGAGAAGACCACGCAGCACGACGTGAAGGCCGTCGAATACCTCGTGCGCGCACGCCTCGAGGCGCAGGGACTCGGGCAGTTCGCTGAGCTCACCCACGTCTGCTGCACAAGCGAAGACATCAACAACCTGTCGTACGCGCTCACCGTGAAGCAGGCGATCGCTGACGTCTGGCGCCCGAAGTTCGTGGCCGTGATTGATGAGCTCGAGCGACAGGCCGGCGTCTACCGCGACCTCCCCATGATGAGCCGCACGCACGGCCAGCCGGCGACCCCCACGACGCTCGGCAAGGAGCTCGGGGTGTTCGTCTACCGCCTGCGCCGCCAGCTGCGCCAAATCGACGCCGTCGAATACCTTGGCAAGTTTTCGGGCGCTACCGGCACGTTCGCCGCCCACCTCGCCGCCGATCCCACAGCCGACTGGGAGACCATCTCGCGCGAGTTCGTCGAGGGCCTCGGGCTCGATTGGAACCCGGTCACGACCCAGATTGAGTCACACGACTGGCAGGCGGAGCTCTACACCCGCGTCGCGCACGCGAACCGGATCCTGCACAACCTCGCGACCGACATCTGGAGCTACATCTCCATCGGTTACTTCCGGCAGACCCCCGTCGCGGGCGCCACCGGTTCTTCGACGATGCCGCACAAGGTCAACCCGATCCGTTTCGAGAACGCCGAGGCCAACCTCGAGCTCTCGAACGCGCTGCTCGATTCGCTCGCCGCGACGCTCGTCACGAGCCGCTGGCAGCGCGACCTCACCGATTCCTCGGCGCAGCGCAACATCGGCGTCGCCCTCGGCCACTCGGTGCTCGCCCTCGACAACACGCTCAAGGGCCTCGGCCAGATCGACGCAGCGCCCGAGGTACTCGCCGCCGACCTCAACGGCAACTGGGAGGTGCTCGGCGAGGCGATCCAGACAGTCATTCGCGCCGAGGTCACCGCGGGCCGCTCGACAATCAGCGACCCCTACGCCGCCCTCAAGGAACTCACGCGCGGTCGCCGCATCGGCCAGGCAGAGCTCGTCGAGTTCGTCCAGGGGCTCGAGATCGGCGACGAGGCGAAGCAGCGCCTGCTGCAGCTCACGCCCGCGACCTACATCGGCAACGCTCCGGAGCTGCTCAAGTACCTGTGAGCGAGCGGGTTGCCGCGTTCCGGCAGCTGCGCCAGGCTTGAGACATGACTCAGGCACCACGGTTTCAGCGCGAACGCACCATGCACCGATTCACCGCACGCGAGGTGACGGTGACCGCCGTCTCGCGGCCAGTGGAAACGTTCGCCCGCGTGACCGTCGCCGGGCCGGATCTGCACGATTTCGTGTCGACCGGGCCCGGCGACCACGCGAAGATTTTCTTCCCGCACCCCTTCACGGGCGAGCTCGTGGCACCGAAACCCGCCGCCGATGGCGAAGACGGCATCGAGCGCCCCGACGGCCAGACCTTCGCCCGCGACTTCACTCCTCTGAACGTGCGGGAGGAGAACGGCGGCCGCGTCTTTGACCTCGATTTCTTCCTGCACGAGGATCCGGGCCCGGCATCGGCCTGGGCCGAGAAGGCCGCTGTCGGCGATACCATCGTGGTCGTCGGCCCACGCGGCTCTCAGAGCATCCCCACGGGCATCACGTCGCTCCTGTGCCTCGTTGACCCGACCGCGCTCCCCGCGACGGTGCGGTTCATCACCGGGCTTCCCGAGACAACCGAGGTCGAGGTTATCGCTGACGTCGACTACGACGCACTCGACTGGGTTGAGGAGTACCTGCGCGAGGCCACCGGCCGCGAGGTGCTCGTGCGCGAGCCGCTTGGCGGGCTCGACCAGGCACTGCTCGACAGCGAGGTGGGCGATAGCACCTTCGTGTTCGCCGCGGGCGACGCGAACCGGCTGATCCCGCTGCGTCGGGTGATTCGTGATGAGCTCGGACTCCCCCGCAACCAGTACCAGATCAGCGGGTACTGGCGCCGAGGCGAGGCGAACTTCGACCATCACGGGCCGATTGATCCGAGCGACCCTGAGTCGATCGAAGACTAGCGAGCCTGTAGCGCACTAGCGACTCGCGGGGCTCCGGGGCCGGCGATGCCGGCCAACCGGAGCCAGCGGGCGGGTGCTGGTGCGCCCGCGCGCAGCCTTAGAGTGCTTCGCCCTCGGTATCCGACTGCTTCTTCCCGCCCAGGCTGATCAGGCCGATGAAGGCGAGAGAAACGACGAACGCAATCGCAGCGAAGATGATCGTGAGCATGAAGGAACGCGAGCTCATGAGCACAATGAGGGCAGCGAAGATCGCGAGCACGCCGGAGAAGCCAAAGATCTCTGCGGGCTTCAGGTCGAGTGCCTTCGTGGACTTGGCGTGGCTCTGAACTGTCTGGTCGGTGGGGTTCGTCATCGGTCGCTTTCTACGATTCGGCAAGCTAAATACGTCGGGGCTGTGCGCCCGCTTAGGCGTTCGCTGCCGTTCCCAGAGTGGCGTCTTCTGCCTCAGTGGTTCGGCGAGTATCGAATGCGGCGATCCCCAGGAATACGCCGGCAATAACAGCGTAAGCCCCGAAGAAGCCGATGACCGCGACCAGATCGGCGCGGGAGAGCAAGACGGCGAGTGCGAGCAACACTCCGGCGGCACCGACGAGCGGCGCATCCTGGCGGCTTCCCGGAGCAACAACCATGCCAATAAACTCCAGCAGTGCTGAGGCGAGTGCCCAAGCGGCAATGGTCACGGCAAACGCGATCTCGGAGCTGAACGTCGCAAGCACGACTGCAGCGACGAGTGCGACGATGCCGAGCGCGAGCGCGATTGCTGCTCCGCTGCGGCCGCGACGGTACCAGCTTTCGAGCACATGCACGAGGCCGATCGCCGCGAGCGATCCAACAACCACGGCGAGATCGAATCCGAACTGCTCGTGGAACGTCGCCGTGAAGGTGATGAGGAAGCCGACGACAATGAGCACGATGCTCCGCACTGCTTGCACCCATCGAGGGGGAAGGAGTGCCGGGTCAACTGTGCGCCGTGCGCTCCCTGCGGTCTGTGACATCAATGATCCCCTTCTCTGCCTCCAGGATTCTAGCTTGCCTCGCTGCGAAACAGCGGGGCGCGGCTAGCTACATGCCCTGCGGCATGTCTTGGAAGCGGGAGTAGTGGCCCTGGAACGCCACGGTGACGGTGCCGGTTGGGCCGTTACGCTGCTTCGCGAGAATGAAGTCGGCCTCGCCGGCGCGCGGGTGGTCGCGATCGCTCGCTGCCTCGCGGTGCAGCAGGATCACCATGTCCGCGTCCTGCTCGAGCGAGCCGGACTCTCGCAGGTCGCTAATCGCGGGCATCTTGTCGGATCGCTGTTCCGAAGCACGGTTCAGCTGCGACAGCGCGATGACCGGCACGTCGAGCTCCTTCGAAAGCAGCTTCAGTGCACGCGAGAACTCACTAACCTCCTGCTGACGGCTCTCGACGCGCTTACCGCTCGAGAGGAGCTGGAGATAGTCAATGACGACCATCTTCAGTCCGTGCTGCTGCTTGAGCCGGCGGCACTTGGCGCGGATCTCCACGAGCGTCAGGTTCGGACTGTCGTCGATGTAGAGCGGCGATTCAGCGATGCGCGCCTGCGTGGCTGCGAGCTTTTGGAAGTCACGGCTGTCGAGCGCTCCCTTACGCAGCGTCTGCATCGGGATCGTTGCCTCGGCAGCGAGCAACCGCATCGCGATCTCCGCTCGCCCCATCTCGAGCGAGAAGAACACGGTCGGCGCGAGAGCGTGCACTGACGCGTATCGTGCAACGTCCATTGCGAGGGTCGATTTACCCATAGCGGGACGCGCGGCGATGATGATCATCTGGCCACCGGCGAAGCCGTTCGTCATGGCGTCGAGCTCGCTAAAGCCAGTCGGAACGCCGAGCATGCCCTCTGGCATAGAGTTCGCGCGGTGGATCTCTTCGATCGCCGCGTCAACAGCGAGGTTCAGCGGGACGTAGTCCTCGCTCTGGGCCTCGCCCGTGACACCGTAAATCTCGGACTGCGCGGTGTTCACGAGGTCGAGTGCCTCGCCCTCGCCGGCGTAGCCCATCTGGACGATTCGGGTGCCGGCCTCGACAAGCCTGCGCAGCAGCGCCTTCTCTCCGACGATGTCAGCGTAGAAGCCGGCGTTCGCAGCGGTCGGAACGATGCTCGTGAGTGTGTGGAGGTACTCGGCGCCTCCCGCGCGCTGAAGGTCACCTGTCTTCGACAGCGCGTCGGTGACCGTAATCACGTCGGTGGGCTCACCCTGCGAGTACAGCGAAAGCACTGCCTCGTAGATAACTTCGTGCTTGGGCACGTAGAAGTCGTTGCCCTTCAGCACGCCCGTGACGTCGGCGACCGCGTCCTTTGAAAGCAGCATGCCGCCCAGCGCGCTCTGCTCGGCGAGTAGATCGTAGGGCGGTGTTCGTTCGTAGTCGTGTCCCCGCCGCTCTTCGTCGGGAGACGCGATGCCTAGGTGTGCGATCGACACAGTCTGTACTCCTTCAGTGAGGTCAAGCGACGTTACCCTCTGATGACATACCAGACCTCAGACATTCACCGTAGGTGCACCTTGCCAGAGGCTCAAACAACGCCCCTCCCCGCCTGTGGATAACTATGTGAATAAGCCACGCGGATTCAGTACACCCTGTCCACATGGGTGGGGATAACTTGTGGATAGATTTACGAGTTCGTCGCATACATGCCGCCTGATCAGGATATTTAACTATCCACATTAAAAAAGTTATTCAACCTTCAGGTACAGCTTGAATGTTGTGTGAAGCCCGGGCGTGTGGACAAGTCGACAGCTGTGGGGGAGTCAGGTGCGCAAGTCTGTGTACTCAGTCAGAACCCTACGTTCACCCGAGGTTCAGGCCCCACGCGGCCCGTGGGAGCCCGATTCCTGCGGCGCCGAGCACGGGCCCAGCACGGGCCCTGCGGGCGCGCCTGCGGGCCGTACAGGCGGCCGTGGTCCGGGGTCCGGAGCTTGGGGCCCGGGGTCCGGCACGCGGCACGCGGGCGCGACCCCCGGGGCGCGACGCCGCGGTGCCTGTGCCTGTGCCGGGGTGCGGCGCCAGGCATGGGACACCGAGCTGGAACTGTGGGCCTCTCGCGTCCTCTCCGCCCCGATTAATCCAGACCGACCCCTGCGAGGGCCAAAAACGGGGCGGAATAGATCAATCGGGGATTCAGGATCGACACGCGGCCACAGAACCCACGCGCCACCACAGAACCCACGCGGCCACAGAACCCACGCGGTGCCACAGCCCCACCGCAGATACAACAGAGGCGGGGCAGGCTCCGAAGAACCTGCCCCGCCTCTGAATGCGGTTTCGCGTAGCTTAGCGCTGCGTGATGACCTGCAGCGTTACCTGAGCGTCGACACCCTCGTGGAGGTGGATCGTCGCCTGGTACTCGCCGGTCGTCTTGATCGACGGCAGCGAGATCTTGCGCTTGTCGACCTCGCCGAGGCCGGCCTCCGAGACGGCTGCAGCAACTGCGGCCGGCTTGATCGAACCGAAGAGGCGTCCGCCAACTCCGGCCTTCGACTGGAGACGGATCTTCGACGACTCGAGGGTCGCCTTGAGTGCCTGTGCGTCCTCGACCGAAGCGAGTGCGCGAGCATCGCGTGCCTTCTGGAGCTGCGCGACCTGGGCCGCGCCACCGCGGGTCCAGTTCACTGCGAAGCCCTGGGGCACGAGGTAGTTACGTGCGTAGCCGTTCTTAACCTCGACTACGTCACCTGCGGAACCGAGGCCACGGACCTCGTGCGTGAGAATTACTTTCGCCATGATGGTCTCTCCTTAGCGGCCGGAGCCGGCGTAGGGGAGGAGGGCCATCTCGCGGGCATTCTTAACTGCCTTCGCGATCAAACGCTGCTCCTGAACGGATACGCCGGTGATTCGGCGTGCGCGGATCTTTCCACGCTCTGAAATAAACTTGCGAAGCGTCTGGACGTCCTTGTAATCAATGACGCCGACGGTCTGCTTCTTCGCGGGTGCTGCTGCCTTCGCGTTCTTCCCGCGAGCCGGCTTGCGGCTTGCACCGCTTGACTTGCCTGCCATGATGGTCTCTTTTCGTGATGCGTTCCGGTGCAACCCGGAACAAAATTGCTGTCTTAGAAGGGCTGCTCGTCGTCGAAGCCGCCGCCGAAATCGGAGGAGGTGTTCGACGCTGCGGATCCACCCTGCTGGCCCGAGTTGGTCCAGGGGTTATCCTGCTGCGGCTGTGCCCAGCCGGACTGGCCCTGCGGCTGTGCGCCACCGGACCCGCCAAAGCCGCCAACCTGGCCACGTGCCTGGCCTCGCGTCACCTGTGCGGTGGCGAAGCGCAGCGACGGCCCAACCTCTTCGACCTCAAGGTCGAGAGAGGTGCGCTGCTGGCCCTGGTTGTCGGTGTAACTGCGCTGAGTCAGACGACCCTGCACAATGACGCGCATGCCCTTCGTGAGTGACGCCGCGATGTTATCGGCGTACTCTCCGTAAGCGCGGCAGCCGAGCCACAGCGCTTCGCCATCCGACCAGTCGCCGGACTGGCGATCGCGCACGCGCGGGGTCGAGGCGATGCGGAACGTCACCCACGACTTTCCGGCCTGGCTCACGCGAGGCTCAGGATCGGCAACAAGGTTGCCGACGACAGTGATCAGTGGCTCTCCGGCCATGAGCTATGCGCTCGCCTTGGCGGCAGCGCGAGCTGCCTTGGCTGCATCACGCTTCGACTGTGCGGCACGCTGAGCGATGAGCTCGTCTGCGCGGAGCACCTTCGTGCGGAGGATAGCCTCTGACAGGCCCAGCTGACGATCAAGCTCAGCGGTTGCCTCGGGGGTTGCGGTGAAGTTCACCACAACGTAGATGCCTTCGGTGTGCTTGTCGATCTCGTATGCGAGGCGACGCTTGCCCCAGATGTCGACGTTCTCGATCTCGCCGTTCGCGTTGCGAATGACGGAGAGGAACTTCTCCATGCTGGGAGCCACGGTGCGCTCGTCGATACTGGGATCGAGGATCACCATGAGTTCGTAAGGATGCATTACTGACCCACCTCCTTCGGACTTCACGGCCACAGGATTTCTGTGGCAGGAGGGTGTTTTTGCATCGTGCCTGCGTGCTCAGCAGAGTGCTTGACGCACAGACAACCTCAGTAGCCTACCACCCCGAGCCAGCCCGCGGCACCATCGGATGCGCTTTTACTTCACGAGATCCACCGCGGCGGCGCAGCGCATTTCCTTGTGAGCCGTTTAGCTATGCCGAGGAGCCGAAACGCCTCAACCTGTGAAATCGCTTGGCGCTGTCCTCCGACATGCACGATCTCGTCTCCCTCGACCGTGAGCTGGGTCGCATAGGCGCGCAGCGCGATGACCTTGCGATCCATCCAGGGGGAGACGTCATGGTGTTCGATGTCGTCGCCCGCAACATCGTTGACAATCTCCCAGAATGGCAGATCGAGGGCGTGGGCGACAGCCCGCGCGATCCGATGCGCGTGCACGTGGTCGGGGTGACCGTAGCCACCGCCGTCGTCGTAGCTCACGATCGCGCCGGCGTTGGCTTCGTGCGCCGCAGCGAGGAGGTCGGTCAGTGACTCGACCGCCGGTACGACGGTGAGCGCGTCAGTGCCCGCGGAGGGATCAGCGCCGGCGAGCCCATCGGCCTGCCACTGCATGCCCGAATCCTCGTAGATCGTGGGCTGGAGGCCCTCCGCTCGGGCCGGGGCTACGCCCAGGAAGGCATGCCGTTCGACGCCGAGCATCGCGAGCGCGGCCGCCAACTCGGCCTGGCGGTGGGGCGCAAGCGAGTCGGTGCCGGCGAGGTGTTCCAGGGGACCGGCGACCACCTCGCCACGCTCACCCCGTGTCAGTGTCACGACGAGTGGCTCACAGCCTGCCTCAGCAAGGGCCGCGAGCGTGCCCCCGGTCGCGATCGTCTCGTCATCGGGGTGCGCGTGCACGAACATCACACGCTTCGCTCCGCCAAACCACTCAGCCACAGTTGTGTTCATGTCAGGGTTAACCCTCGTCCGCTTCGCTCTGTTCCCGGAACCAAGCAATCAGGCGCTCGGTTGCCGCTTCCTCACCGATGACTCCCTCGTCGAGCCGCACCTCAAGCAGGTGCGCGTACGCGCGGCCAACGAGGGGGCCTGGCGGGATCTCGAGGATCCGCATAATTGCCGCGCCATCGAGCTCCGGTCGCACGGCCGCGAGCTCCTCCTGCTCCGCGAGTTCGCTGATGCGGCGCTCGATGTCGTCGTAGGCGTGGTCGAGGCGCTCCGCCTTACGCCGGTTGCGGGTGGTGACGTCGGCGCGAGTGAGGATGTGCAGCTGCTCGAGCTCGGTTCCCGCGTCGCGCACGTAGCGGCGCACGGCGGAGTCCGACCACTGCTGGTCGCTGTACCCGAAGAACCTCAGGTGGAGCTCAACGAGCCGCGCGACCCGCTTGATCGTCGCGTTATCGAACCGCAGCTCGCGCAGTCGCTTCCGCGCGAGCTTTGCCCCGACCACATCGTGGTGGTGGAACGTAACGCCACCGGCCTCGAAGCGGCGGGTGGCCGGCTTGCCAATGTCGTGCAGCAGGGAGGCAAGGCGCAGCACCAGGTCGGGTGTGACCGGCTCGCCGGAGTCGCCGACCCGGGCCCGGTGGCGCTCAGCCTCGAGCTCGATCGCTTGGCGGAGCACCGTAAGGCTGTGCTCGTAAACGTCTTTGTGGCGCCCGTGATCGTCCTGGGTTTCCACGAGCGCAACGAGCTCTGGGAGAAACCTTGCCGCGAGCCCCGTCTCGACGAGCAGCCTGATTCCGGGGACGGGGTCAGCCGTCAGCAAGAGCTTGGTGAGTTCGTCACGGATCCGCTCCGCCGAAATAATGTCGAGCCGATCGGCGAACTGCGCCATCGCAGCTTCCGTCGCGGGGGAGACGGCAAAATCGAGCTGCGACGCGAATCGCGCAGCACGCAGCATCCGCAGGGGATCGTCGGTGAATGACACCTCGGGGGAGGCCGGCGTGACAATCCTCCCGGCGATCAGGTCTTCGACGCCCCCGGAGATGTCGATGAGCTTGAGCTCGGGCAGCATCAGTGCGAGCGCGTTGATCGTGAAGTCTCGCCTGACGAGATCGCCCTCGATCGAATCGCCAAAGCTCACCTCGGGCTTGCGTGAGTCAGCGCGGTAGACGTCTGCACGATAGGTCGTGATCTCCACCTGCTCGCCGTGTACCTGCGCGGCAATCGTTCCGAACTCCCGGCCGACATCCCAAATGTTCTTGGTCACCGTTTCCAGCACCGCACGCGTCTCGTCTGGGCTCGCCGAGGTCGTGAAGTCAAGGTCGGTCACGGCGCGACCGAGCATGGCATCGCGCACGGGCCCGCCGACGAGGGCGAACTCGTATCCGGCGTCAGCAAAGGCTCGCGCGAGCGTGGCCACGGGCCGCGACTCGGCAATCTGACGAAGCGCGGTCATCGATTCAGCGAGAGAAAGCACTCATTCAGGGTACCGGGGTCGAGACATCTCTACACTTACACACATGCGAATACTTCGGCGACCGCGAGCATGGGCAGCCGTTTTTTTCACCGGCATGCTCGTTGCCAGCGGCGTTTCGCTTCCCGTCTCGCACGCGCAAACGCCCACTCCGAGCCCCGAAGCGGAAGTGGCTGACGTCGAGTCGGGTCTGATCGAGCTTGTCGTTGCACCGGAGTCAGCTGTGCTGAGCAACTCCGACTCGGAGGCGAAGTTTCGCGTCTTGATACGCAATACCGGTGAGGCCACTGCCCCCGAGGGGTCAGTCGAGCTGCGGCTTGGCGAGCGCATCACGGGCGCATCGGCGCGGCTGGCTCCGGAGCCAGCTGCCGATCCAGCGACGGACCCAGCAACCGATTCGGCGACCGACACAACACCGACCACTGATCCAGCGCACACGCGTATCGCGACCGTACAGGTCGAGGCGATCCCAGGCGGCAAGGAGCAGAGCGCCACGGTTACCGTGCCACTCACGGACATGCCGCAGCTCGTCGACACCTCCCACGGGGTATACCCGCTCTACGCCAGCTATGTCGCAAGCGATTCGTCGAGCGAGACACGGCTCACGGCGTTCAGCCCGCTCGTGTGGGGCGGGCCCGCGCGAGCGGATGCGGCGCTCGACCTCACCTCGATCGTGCCGCTCGTTCTCCCCGCGAACGTCCAGTCCATGCCCAGCCGCGCGCAGCTCAGCGACGCTGTCCCAGGCCTCACGGCGCTCGTCGATTTCGCAGCATCGTCGCAGTCGGTGCTCGCAATCGATCCGCGCATCATCACCGCGATCCGCGGCTACGGCACCGAGGCCCCCCGAGAGGCGAGCGAGCTTCTCGCCCGGCTCGAAACGGGCGCGGTGCCGAGTTTCCTGCTGCAGTTCGGCGATGCGGATCCTGCAGCCCAGGCCGCCGCCGGCCTCGACACGCTCCTGCAGCCCGCGGGCTTTGAGTTCATCACCCGCTTTGGTGCTTGGGAAGTGGTTGAGCCCGCAGAACCCACTGATCCAACAGAACCCACTGATCCCGCGGCGTCCTCCGAACCGGGTGGTGGTGAACCGGGTGGTGGCGAACCGGCGGAGGACAAACGAGCCGGTGACGAACCGGTAGATGCTGACGCTGCTGGAGCCGAGCCCGCAGGCGCGAAGTCGGCCGATGACGCAAAGACAGGGGCGGAGGATCCTCAAGCCCCGGGTTCTGGCCTCGATGCCGAGACGGCGGAGACGGCGGAGGAGCCGCTGCCACCGACCGCCGAGGAACTCATGGCGTGGCCGCGCGGGCTCGCCGCGGGCTGGCCGGCGCCCGGTCAGGCTGACGGGAAGACACTCACGCTGCTGCGCGATGCGGGTTACGACCTCGCGGTGCTCAACTCCGACAATGTCCGGCTCGAAGGGGGGCCGCGTGCGGCGCTCGGCAAGGGCAGCGCCCTCGTGACCGACGCGGAGCTTGACGCGGCGGTGCGACTCGCGCTCTCTGGCAGCACCGACACCGAACGAGCGCTCGGTGAGGCTCAGGCCGCCGCTCGGCTCGCGCTGGCGGCCGACGCGGGCGTTGCCGGGCTGATCCTCGGAGTGGACCGCGGCGCGGTCGCCAGCATGGAGCGTCCCGAGGAGCAACTCAGCAAGCTCATGGACCGGCGCTGGGTGACGCATGTTGCGCACGGTGCTCAGCGCGAGGGCGTTGCACGGCTCATCCCGGCCGAACCGGGGGAGGACCGAGTCGAACTCTTGGCAGCCGCATTCGAGAACGAGCCAACCGTGCTCGAGGCGCGGTCGGTGCTCGTGAACCCCGAATACCTAGACGGCTACCAGCGCATGCGGCTGCTCACACTCTTTGGCACCCGCGGCGCTCACCCCGACACTGACTTCGAGGCTGCGGCGTCACGCTTCGCGAAGCGTGACGCCGAGCTGCACGACGGCGTGCGCCTCGTGGACACCAAGCGCGCGCAGCTTGTTGGGGGGTCCACCCGCATCCCCATTCAGGTGCGCAACTCCCTGCCCTTCGATGCGCTCGTCACCCTCGAGGTGGCACCGACCTCTGCTGCTTTGCTCCTGCCCGAGCGGGAGTTCCGCGACATCGAGCTGCCCGAAGATTCGAGCGAGCGTGTGCTCGTCCCGGTGAAGAGTCGTGTGTCGTCGGGGGAGTCGGCGCTGCTGCTCTCGGTGACGAGCCCCGATGGCGAATACACTGCATCAACGGGCCGGCTCGAGGTCGCAATCAGCACGACGGTCGAGACAGTAGCGATCGCAATTCTTGCCTCGTCAGCGGCCCTCTTGTTCGGCTTTGGCATCTGGCGCAGCGTGCGCCGTCGCAAGTCACTCAGCACACGGGAATAGCACGGCTTTAGGATGGGTTGTACCGCCTATCAGCCATTCGGCACAGCACAAGGAGAATCATGCGCGAGGTCATCATTATCGGCTCAGGCCCGGCCGGGTTTACTGCGGCAATCTACGCCGCACGAGCTGAACTGTCTCCGCTCATGTTTGCGAGCCAGGTGAGCATGGGCGGCGAGCTCATGAACACAACAGACGTCGAGAACTTCCCAGGCTTCCCTGAGGGCATCCAGGGCCCTGATCTCATGCAGAAGATGCAGGAGCAGGCAGAGCGCTTCGGCACCGAGGTCGTCTACGACGACATCACCGAGGTCGACTTCTCCGGCGACATCAAGCGCCTCACCGACACGAGCGGCAACGTGCATGAGGCCCGCTCGGTGATCTTCGCCACAGGCTCGGCCTACCGCAAGCTCGGTGTCGCAGGCGAAGAGCGCCTCTCGGGGCACGGCGTGTCCTGGTGCGCCACCTGCGATGGCTTCTTCTTCCGCGACAAGACCATTGCGGTCGTCGGCGGCGGCGACTCCGCGATGGAGGAGGCCACCTTCCTCACTCGCTTCGCGAAGAAGGTCTACGTGATCCACCGCCGCGACTCGCTCAAGGCCTCGAAGATCATGCAGCAGCGTGCCTTCGACAACGAGAAGATCGAGTTCATCTGGAACTCAGAGGTCACCGAGATCCACGGCGAGGGATCGGCTGACAAGCTCAGCCTCCGCAACACCGTCGACGGTACCGAAAGCGAGCTGCCCATCGAGGGCCTCTTCATCGCAGTCGGCAACGATCCGCGCACCCACCTCGTGCACGGCAAGCTCGACATCTCCGACGAGGGAACGATCTCCGTCGAGGGGCGCACCTCAATCACCTCAGTACCCGGTGTCTTCGCTGCGGGCGACGTCATCGACCCCAGCTACCGTCAGGCCGTCACCGCTGCCGCGTCGGGAACCGTCGCTGCCCTTGACGCCGAGCGTTACCTCGCCGCCGTTGCGGCCGCATCCGAGCCAGCCGCAGTCGCCGGTTAATCAGCAGCCAAAGTTTAAGGAGTTCACCATGAACGAACCCATCATCGTTGACGAGCAGACCTTCGAGAAGGTCGTCTTGCAGAGCGAGATCCCTGTTCTCGTAGACTTTTGGGCAGCCTGGTGCGGTCCCTGCCGGGCAATTGCTCCCGTGCTCGACGAAATCGCCAAGGAGCAGGAGGGCAAGCTCCTCATCGCCAAGCTCAACGTCGACGAGAACCCGACGCTCGCGGCGCAGTACCGAATCACCTCGATTCCCGCGATGAAGGTCTTCCAGGGTGGCAAAGAGGTCCACGAGATCATCGGCGCCATGCCGAAGCAGATGATCGAAAACGAGCTGACCGGCATTATCTAAGCCAAGAGCTCATAGGTTCGGCCCGTTCCTCCAGCAAGGGGGAACGGGCCGAACTTATTTGGGCACCCAAGATCCTCACTGCCCCGATTAATTCAGACCGACTCTTGCGAAGGCCAAAAACGGGTCGGAATGGATTAAACGGGGGCCACGGGACTCGGGGGCATCGCAGATTCGGGCACCTCGCGACTCCGGTGCCTCGTTAGCGCGCGCCGCGCGATCCGGGGGATTCCGGTTCCGTGCGATCCGGAGGATCCCGGCGGCGCCGCGCGATCCGGGGGATTCTGGTTCCTCCCGATTCGTGAGCGCCACCCCTCGGAGGGGCTCGCTAGTTGAAGCCAGGGTCTCCGAGTTCACCCAGGATGCGCTTGAGGTCGGCGATCGTCGCGAAATCGATCGCGATCTGGCCTTTCTTGGCGCCGAGCTTCACAGCAACACGCGTATTGAAGCGGTCGCCGAGCCTGTCAGCGATCTCTTCGAGCTGCGCCTGCACCGCCCCCGGACGTGCCTTCGGCGACTTTCGCTTGGGGGTTTCACCGGCGACTGCCTCAGCGGCGCGGACGGAGAGCCCCTCGTTCACGATGCGGTCCGACAGCGACTGCATCGCCTGTACGTCACCATCAAGGGAGAGGATCGCGCGTGCGTGGCCCGCCGTGAGTACCCCAGCGGCAACTCGAGTCTGCACGGGCTCGGGCAGCTTGAGGAGTCGGATCGTGTTCGAAATCTGGGGCCGCGAGCGGCCAATTCGCTCCGCCAGCTGCTCCTGGGTAATCCCAAAGTCAGCGAGCAACTGCTGGTAGGCCGAAGCCTCTTCAAGCGGGTTCAGCTGTGCACGGTGCAGGTTCTCGAGCAGCGCATCGCGGAGCATGTGCTCGTCGGCGGTAGAGCGCACGATCGCGGGGATCGTGTCGCGCCCGGCACGCTTGGAGGCACGCAGTCGGCGCTCACCCATGATGAGTTCGTACTGCGCACCAGACCGTGGCTTCGGCGTGATCTCACGCACCACGATGGGCTGGAAGACCCCGAATTCACGGACCGAGTGGGTGAGCTCTTCGAGGGCTTCCTCGTCGAACTTGGTGCGCGGCTGGGACTGGTTGGGAACGATGTCCGTGACCTGCAACGAGCGCAGCTCGGCGCCAGGTACGGCGACCAGATCGTCGGCCGCGGCATGCACACCGCCGGCCGTCTCGCGCGTTGCGCCGGCGGTCGGAGCCGACGGGAAAAAGACGTCGACCGGGCGTTCGCCCTCGGAGGGTGACTGCGGAATGAGTGCTCCTATTCCGCGACCCAGGCCGCTGCGCTTCTTCGTTGCCATCGCTACACTCCCTGTTCGTTGACTGCCGTGGGTATGCCACGATCAGCCATTTCAGCCGCGGCCTCAAGATAGGCAAGGGCCCCGATTGAGCTGCTGTCGTACTCGTGCACTGTCTGCCCGTAGCTCGGCGCCTCGGAGATCCGTACTGAACGTGGGATGACCGCGTCGAGCACTTCCTTGGGGAAGTGCTCGCGCACCTCGTTGGCGACCTCTTGCGCGAGATTGGTGCGGGCATCGTACATCGTGAGCAGAATCGTCGAAACCTGCAGCTCCGGGTTCAGATGCTTCTGAATGAGTTGAATGTTTCCGAGCAGCTGGCTCAGGCCCTCGAGCGCGTAGTACTCGCATTGGATCGGAATCAGTACCTCGCCACCCGCGACAAACGCGTTAATGGTGAGGAGCCCGAGCGACGGCGGGCAGTCGATGAAGACGTAGTGGTATTCGCGCTCTGATTCCTTTAGGAATGCGTCGAGGGCAGTTCGTAGTCGCTGCTCACGCGCGACCATGGAGACGAGCTCGATCTCGGCGCCGGCCAGGTTGATTGTCGAGGGCACGCACATGAGATTCTCGTGGTCGCTCGAGACCTGCAGGGCCTCAGCAATCGTCGCATCGCCGATGAGCACCTCGTAGACGCTCGTGATCTCGGGGCGGTGGGGGACGCCCAGCGCGGTCGAGGCGTTGCCCTGCGGATCGAGGTCGATCACCAGCACGTTCGCCCCGCGCCGGGCGAGGGCGGAAGCAAGGTTGACCGTCGTGGTGGTCTTACCGACCCCACCCTTCTGGTTCGACACCGTGACGATACGGGTCTGCTTGGGCAGGGGAGAGGGCGTGGTCGCGAGCCGTTTGCGGCGCTTAATCTTGTCCTCGAGGTGATCCGCGACGAGTGGTTTCTCAGCCATGAGTACCCACCCTAGCCCGGAACACCCTGGTGCTCTCAGTCAAGAGGTCTGCGCCCAGCTCGGTGACCTCGATGTCGCGCAGCTTGAACTTGCGCAGCACCTTCTGGGCTGCCTCAATTTCTTCGTGAATTGCGGCACCCTTCAAGAAGAGCAACTCGCCACCTTCCCGGAGCAACGGGACGGTCAGGGGAACGAGTTTGCGCAGCGCAGTCACCGCGCGCGCGGTGACCTGATCCACTTCGAATGCGCCGTGGAATTCCTCCGCGCGCCCCCGCTTCACGTGTGTGTTGGTGAGGCCGAGTCGCTCGATCTGCTCATTCAGCCAAGCGCAACGTCGCTCCATCGGCTCGACGAGGAACACCTCGACGTCGGGCCGGATGATACCGAGCACGAGCCCTGGCATTCCGCCACCGGTGCCGATGTCGGCAACTCGCCCGCCCTCACGAAGCAGCGGAGCAAGCACCGCGCTGTTGAGCAGGTGCCGTGTCCACAGTCGGGGGAGTTCGAGCGGGCCGATCAGCCCGAGCTCTTCGCCACGCTCCGCAAGGTCAGCGGCGAATGCGCGCAGGACCTCGATGCGTTCGCCAGCGAGCACGGCTGCGGCCGCGGGTTCAGCTTCGAGCACACCCACGGGCTCGACGCCCGCAGTGACGTTCCGGTCATCGTGTTTCACGTGAAACCTAACTAGGCTGCGCGAATGACGAGACGGCGGCCCTTGCCCTCGCCCTGCGACTCTGAGTGGTATCCGCGATCCGCCACCTGATCATGCACGAGCTTACGCTCGTATGACGACATCGGCTCGAGGCGTACCTCGTCACGGCCAGCAGCGATCTGCGCAATAGCAGCGTCGACCATGCCGGTGAGCTGGGTCTCACGGGCGACCCGCGACCCCGCGACATCGATGATCAGCCGTGAGAACCGTCCAGTCTTCGCCTGCACGGCGAGACGGGTGAGATCCTGCAGAGCCTGCACCGTGTCAGGATTCGCGATCCGATCGATGCTCTGTCCGCCACCAGTGACCGACACGTACGCTCGGCCGTTTTCTACGGTGATATCGAGATCGCCATCGAGGTCGGCGATATCGAGCAGCCCCTCGAGATAGTCCGCCGCTAGATCTCCGTCAGCCTCAAGCGTCTCGAGAGTCACTTCCTCGGCCTCAGAGAATTCACGCTCTTCAGTCACGGGCGTCCTCACTTCTTCTTCTTGGCGCGCTTGGCGCTCACGGGCTGCTGACGCTGCCCCTGCGGCAGAGCCGGTGATGCCGGACCCTCGGGGGCGTCATCAGTCAGCTTACCCTTTGCCCTGAGGCGCTCCTGGCGTGCGCGCCATGCGTCCGATCCCGGGTTCGGCATGGTGTTGATGACGATGCCCTGCTGCGCCATGGTCCAGATGTTCGAGGTCATCCAGTAGATGTTCAGTGCGAGGGGGAAGGTGACGCCCGAGAAGAGGAACGCGAAGGGGATGATGTACAGCATGATCTTCTGCTGGCGGTACATCGGCGAGGCCTTCGTCTCGTCGGAGACGTTCTTCGACATGATCTGCAGCTGCGTAAAGAACTGCGACGAGATCATCAAGATCACGATGGCGCCGAGCAGGCCGACGACGACCCAGTTCTGCGATTCCCAGCCCTGGGTGAAGTTCATCTTCAGCGGCGCGCCGAAGATCGATGCGGCGTTGAAGCTGTCGGTGAGCTCGCGATCCATGAGGCCGATGCCCTCGGTGTTCTCAGACGCCTTACGGAGCACGTAGAAGAGTGAGAAGAAGACCGGCATCTGGATGAGGATCGGGAGACACGACGAGAACGGGTTGGTGCCGTGCTTCTTGTACAGCGCCATCGTCTCGCGGCTCATTGCCTCGCGCGAGAACTGGTCGTTCTTGCCCTTGTACTTCGTCTGGATCTTCTTCATCTCAGGCTGAATGTCCATCATTCGGCGCTGTGACTTGATCTGCCTGACGGTCACGGGGATGAGTGCCGACCGAACCACAATGACGAGGCCGATGATCGAGAGAACCCAGGTGAGGCCGCTCGCTGCGTTCATTCCCATCGCAGTAAAGAGCTGATGCCAGAGGACGAGCACGACCTCAACCAGCCACCTCAGCGGCCAGAGTATGGTCTCGAAAAAGTTCACTGGATCAGGCCTTTCACAAGCGGGGGCGGACGAATCCGCGGGAGTTTATTTCAAAGTGTGTGACTTTGCGGGTAGGTACGTCATCGATACCGCCGCCGCTAAAGGGGTTACAGCGCAACAGCCGCCAAACCGTCAGCACGATTCCGACGACTAAACCGCGCTGCTGATACGCCTCCATAGAGTACCGGGAACAGGATGGATAATACCTGCAGACATCGCCGTACAGTGGCGATATGAGGCGCCGGTAAAGCTGCATGATCCCGATCGCGAGATTACGCGGGGCCAGCCAGATCTCTTGGAGGAGGCGTTTCACAGCTGGGACTGCACCTTCGTGA